>RFWA01000015.1 GCA_009922295.1 Betaproteobacteria bacterium | reverse complement strand
TTGAAGGCGTTCAAGACCAGCGCACTGGCAATACCGAGCGCTGCCAGCCCGCTCACAATGGCCAGCGCACGTTTGGTTCTGGGTTTCATGGGAGGGATTCTCCAATATCGCTGTCTGCCGTGCTGTTGATTTCCCGAATCAACTCACGACGTCTATGGTCAAGCAGCAGCACTTCAACCCCTAGCGCCGCGATGCACATACCGATGGAGCCCCACACGTACAGCGCATGGCCCCCCATGGCCCAGAAATCAGCCCAGGATGCCCAGTTCATGCCGACCTCACTGTCTCACGTGCCCAGGCCGTGTGTTGTTCTCGGGCCAGCATGATTGAGCGAACCCGGACCAGCGCCACCGCAATGCAATAGGCCCAGAAAGCCAGCGCCATCACCAGCATGCCCATCAGCATGGGCGTTGCCATACTGGGTGCCTTGGTGAAACTCACAGAGGCCCCTTGGTGCAGGGTATTCCACCATTTGACCGAAAAATAAATGATGGGTACATTCACCACACCCACCAGCGCCAGCAGACCTGCCGCCCGGTCGGCCCGGCGCACATCGTCGATCGACGCGTGCAGTGACATGAAGCCGATGTAGAGAAACAACAGCACCAGCTCGGACGTCAGGCGGGCGTCCCACACCCACCAAGCGCCCCAAGTGGGCTTGCCCCAGAGGGCCCCAGTCCACAGCGCCAGGAAGGTCATCGACGCCCCCGTTGGCGCCAGAGCGCAGGCCATCATCGACGACAAGCGGGAGTTGAACACCAGGCCCACCCCGGCCCAAGCAGCCATGGCCATGTAGACGACCATGGACATCCAGGCCGCCGGCACATGCACGAAGATGATGCGGTAGGCCTCGCCCTGCTGCGCATCGGTGGGCGCAAGCCATAAGCCCAGGTACAGACCCAGAGCGCCCAGCAATGCCGCCACGCCATAAAACCAGGGAATCAGTCGCCCCGCCAAAGGGTAAAACCGCGACACTGCAGCAAAATGGAACCAGTTGATCACAGCGGGCCGCCTAGCAGGCGCCTCCAGAAATTAGAGCAATCGGCACGATACACCATCGGGGCCCTACTCCAGCGCGATCCGCAGCGCCGCCGCCACCACCACCGGTGCCGCCGCGAGGGCCAGCACCAGCAGGGCGCCCAGCAGTGACAGGTGGGCGGAGACGCCAAGCCCGGCGTTGTAGGCCTCAACTGCCCCGGCGCCAAATACCAAGACCGGCACGGCCAGGGGCAAGACCAGCAGCGACAGCAAAACACTGCCCCCACGCAGGCCCACGGTCAGGGCTGCACCAATGGCACCCAGCAGGCTGAGCACCGGCGTGCCCAGCAACAGGGACAGCACCAGCACACCACAAGCAGACGGCGACAGGTCAAACTGCAGTGCCAGCAGCGGGGCCACCAAAACCAAGAGCAAACCAGAACTCATCCAGTGCGCGGCAATTTTGCCCAAGGCCAAAAAGGCCAGCGGGTGGGCGCTCAACAGCAATTGCTCCAAGGTACCGTCCTGGTGGTCGTCAGCAAACAGCCGTGTCAAGGACAGCATGGACGACAACAGGGCTGCCACCCACACCACGCCCGGCGCCATGGTCCGCAGCAGGGCCGACTCTGGCCCAATGCCCAAGGGAAACAGGCTGACCACCATCACAAAAAAAATCATGGCGGCCAGGGTGTCGGCCCGGCGGCGCAAGGCCAGTCTCAGATCACGAACAAAAATGCAACGCACCGCCGCCAGCAAACTGACCTGAGGCACCGCGGTGCTCACAGGCCAAGCACCTGTTGAGGCGCACCGTCAATCGCCACATCTTGATGGCTGGTCAACACCACAATGCCACCCGCCTTCACGCGGCGTCTAATCAGGTCGGCCAGCCACTGAGTAGCCAGCACATCCAGGGCGGTAAATGGCTCGTCCAGCACCCAAAGGGCCGCGTATTGGCCATGAACCAGCCGAGCCAAGGCACTGCGGCGACGCTGGCCTTGAGACAGGCGACGCACTGGCGTGTTGTCATAGCCCGCCAGGCCCGCGGCGGCCAGCGCTGCCCTTGCCTGCGCTGTGTCTAGCCATTGCCCGCCCAAAGTACTGGCTGCTTGCAGATTCTCAAGGGGAGACAAATCGTCTTTCAGTGCCGCGGCGTGTCCCAGATAGATCAACTCGCGCCCGAACTCCTCACGCAGCCCAGTCACGCCCTGGCCGTGCCACAGCGCCTCGCCAGAGGTCGGCTCGAGCAAACCACAAATGATGCGCAGCAAGCTGGTCTTGCCCGCCCCATTGGCGCCCTGAACCCGCAGCAATTGACCGGCAGCAACGGTGCAACTGACTCCGCTAAACAAACGGCGGCCACTGCGTGTGCAACCAAGGTCCCTCAAAGCCAGCATGCCGTGGCGCTGCCCATCATGCTGTCGATCCAAGCCCGTTTATTCAAGTAGCACCTCATCAATGTCCATGTCTGCCGGGGTTTATATCACGCGACCCTGGGCTCATTGGCGCCAGAGTCGACCCGATCTGCACCCGAATCGGATGCGCAGGTCGAATGTCGGACTGTTATTGACTTGGCGCAAGAAAACGGGCCCCTGCAGGGCCCGTCTCGGTTGACCCCCAGCCCGAGGGCCGAGGTGCAGCGCACACTGTTACAGTTTTTGCGCCTGCATGAAGCTGTCGAAACGCATTTCGGTGAAGCGGAACCACAGGTTCTGGTCTTTGCGGAAGGCAGCCATGTCCTCGTAGACCTTTTTCCACTGCGGATTCTTTTCGCTGAGCTCGTCGTACAGCTTCATCGACTCCTTGAAGGCCAGATCCATCACATCCTTGGGGAAGGGCAGGACCTTGGTCTTGTTACCCACCAGTTGCTTGAGCGCGGTCGGGTTTCTGGCGTCGTATTTGGCCTGCATCTCGACGTGAGCAAAAGCGGCTGCCGACTCAACAATGGCCTTGTTCTCAGATGACAGGGTCTCATACGCCGCTTTGTTGATGAACACATCCAGCTCAGGACCGCCCTCCCACCAACCGGGGTAGTAGTAGAAAGGTGCGACCTTGTTGAAGCCCAGCTTCTGGTCGTCATACGGACCCACCCACTCGGCCGCATCAATAGTGCCTTTTTCCAGGGCTTGGTAGATTTCACCGCCCGGGATGTTCTGCGGCACACCACCCATGCGCTCAATGACCTTGCCGGCGAAGCCGCCAACGCGGAACTTCAGGCCCTTGATGTCTTTGGCGCTCTTGATTTCCTTGCGGTACCAGCCGCCCATTTGGCAGCCCGTGTTGCCAGCTGGGAAGTTGACGATGTTGTACTTGGCGTAAAACTCGCGCATCAACTTGCCGCCGTTGCCCTCATACATCCAGGCAGTCATCTGGCGGCTGTTCAGGCCGAACGGGATGGCGCAGCCCAAGGCAAAGGTTTCATCCTTGCCAAAGAAATAGTAGGGTGCCGTGTGTGCGCATTCCACAGTGCCGTTTTGAACACCATCAACCACACCGAAAGCCGGCATCAGCTCGCCGGCGGCGTGGGTGGAGATCGTGAACTTGCCGCCACTCATCTCGTTGACCTTCTTGGCGAAGGTGTCAGCCGCACCAAAAATGGTGTCCAGCGACTTGGGGAAGCTAGAAGCCAGGCGCCAGCGAATGGTAGCGGCCTGCGCATGCACTGCCGGCGCAGCGCCAGCGGCCAGCACGCCAGCAATGCCGGCGTGTTTGATGACGGAACGACGATCCATGGAAATATCTCCTGTAGATGTTGATAGAAACAGAAACTGCTGGGACTGCCAGATCGCAGACCAATCAGCGTCAACCTCAATTGTAGGAATCTGCGCGACGCAAAAAGGTGGGGGTTAACCCTTGCGCCTTAACCCTTGCGCCAGCCTTCAGGCCACGGCTTTGAGTACCGGCGGGCCAAGGTTCAACTGTGCGCCGAACCGCTGCGCGACCGAGGCCTGAATGCCAGGCGCGTCCAGCCCAATCATCGACAGAAGGCGGGTCGGATCGCCATGGGCGATGAACTCGTCAGGCAAACCCAGGTGCAGCAAGGGTTTTGAAAGACCGGCCGCCTGCAGCGCTTCTGCGACGGCACTGCCAGCCCCGCCCATGATGGCCCCCTCTTCCACCGTCACCAGCGCCTCATGGTTGCGCGCCACCTCCAGTAGCAAGTTCAGATCCAGCGGTTTGGCCCAGCGCATGTTGACCACGGTGGCATTCAGCGCCTGTGCCGCCTGCAGTGCGGGGTACAGCAGACTGCCAAAAGCCAGAATCGCCACACCGGTGCCGGCACGGCGAATTTCGCCTTTGCCAAATGGCAGAGTTTCCAATCCTGGCTGGACCACGACCCCTGCGCCGGCGCCGCGTGGGTAACGCACGGCCACAGGATGCTCCTGCGCAAATGCCGTGCTGAGCAGCTGCCGGCACTCGTTTTCATCAGCCGGGCAGGCCACGCTGACATTGGGAATGCAACGCAGGTAGGGGATGTCGTAAGCACCGGCGTGGGTGGCGCCATCGGCCCCCACCAGGCCGGCCCGGTCCAACGCAAACACCACGGGCAGGTTCTGGATCGCCACGTCATGGATCAGCTGGTCGTAAGCCCGCTGCAAGAAGGTGGAGTAAATCGCCACCACCGGTTTGAGCCCCTCGCAGGCCAGCCCAGCGGCAAAGGTGACGGCATGCTGCTCGGCAATGCCGACATCAAAATAGCGCTCAGGAAAGCGGCGCTCAAACTCCACCATGCCGGAGCCCTCGCGCATGGCTGGTGTGATGCCCACCAGGCGCGGGTCATTCAGCGCCATGTCGCACAGCCACTGGCCAAACACCTGGGTAAAGGTCTGCTTGGGGGGCGTGGTCGGGCTTTGCAGGCCAATGGCAGGGTCGAACTTGCCCGGCCCGTGGTAGGCCACCGGGTCGGCTTCGGCACGCTTGTAGCCCTGCCCCTTTTTGGTCACCACATGCAGGAACTGCGGCCCCTTCAGGTGTTTGATGTTCTCGAGCGTGGGGATCAGCGAGTCAAGGTCGTGCCCGTCGATGGGCCCGATGTAATTAAAGCCAAACTTTTCAAACAGCGTGGCCGGCACCACCATGCCCTTGGCCTGCTGCTCAAAGCGTTTGGCCAGCTCCAACAGCGGAGGTGCCCCCTTGAGCACAGTTTTACCCACACTCCTCGCTGCCGAGTAGAAGCGCCCGCTCATCAGCTGCGCCAGGTAGCGGTTGAGCGCACCAACGGGCGGACTGATGCTCATGTCGTTGTCGTTCAGGACAACCAGCAGCTTGCAGTCAGCAACGCCCGCGTTGTTGAGCGCCTCAAACGCCATGCCGGCCGTCAGCGCACCGTCACCAATCACCGCCACTGAATATCGGTCTTCGCCCTTGATGTGGGCCGCCATCGCCATGCCCAACGCCGCAGAGATGGACGTGCTGGAGTGCGCCGTACCAAAAGTGTCATAGTCGCTCTCGGTGCGTTGCGGAAAGCCGCTGAGGCCACCCCATTGGCGCAGCGAGTCCATGCGGTCACGGCGCCCAGTCAAAATTTTGTGCGGGTAAGTCTGGTGGCCCACATCCCAGACCACGCGGTCTTGAGGCGTGTTGAACACGTAGTGCAGCGCGATGGTCAGCTCGACCGTGCCGAGGTTGGAGCTGAGGTGCCCACCCGTCCTGGCCACGCTGCCCAGCAAAAATGCCCGCAACTCGGCGGCCAATTGGTCCAGCTTCGGGCGCGGCAGCCGCCGGAGATCGGCAGGGTCATTGATGGACTGCAGCAAGGGATAGGAGGAGTTCGGCATATGCTACTTTTTTAATAGCGTTCAACGCTTATTTAACAAGGGCTGGGAGCCATTTTGACTTAAAAACAAGAGATCTGTCCGTGCCATAGGTCAATGGAGTGGCGCCATCAGTGGGTTCGGCTCAGCACCATCTCGGCCAAGCCTTGCAGGGCCCGGGTATCCGGCAAGCCGCTGTCTTTGAGTGCCCCCAGGGCCTGGGCCAGCAAGGCCTGGGCGTGGGCCTGAGCGGGCGCAAGCCCGAGCACCGACACGTAGGTGGGCTTATTCTGGTCGGCGTCCTTGCCGGCGGTCTTGCCCAAGGTGGCGGAGTCGGCGGTGACGTCCAAAATATCGTCCACCACCTGAAAAGCCAAGCCCAGCGCCTCGCCAAAGCGCGCCAGTGCCTGTTCGGCGGCGGCTGGCAGCGTGCCGCAAGCGGCACCCATCATGACGCTGGCTTGCAACAGGGCGCCCGTCTTGAGCTGGTGCATTTCCCGCAACTGACGCTCATTCAAGGCTAAGCCGACACTGGCCAAGTCGATCGCCTGGCCACCCGCCATGCCAGCGCAGCCGGCAGCCCTTGCCAGCAAGCGGCACAGGCGCGCCTGCCTAAAAGCAGGCACCCGGGTCTCGTCAGGGGTCAGCAACTCAAAGGCCAGTGCCTGCAAGGCGTCACCCGCAAGCAGCGCGCTAGCCTCACCAAACTTGACATGCACGGTAGGCTTACCGCGCCTCAGCACATCGTTGTCCATGCAGGGCATGTCGTCGTGCACCAGGGAATAAGCGTGGATCAGTTCGACCGCGCAGGCCGCACGCAGGGCGCTCTCGTCCGCGACCGATGACGTCGGGGCAGGGTGACCGGCACTGACCGCCTCGGCAGCTGCCAGCACCAGCAGAGGGCGCAGCCGTTTGCCGCCATCCAGAACCGCATAGCGCATGGACTCTATCAGCGCAGCCGGCGGCCCGGCAGTGGCAGTGGCTGTGGCTGTGGCAACACCCTGGACGCTGACCCAACGCGCCAGTGCCTGCTCCACCACGATCTGATGAGCAGCGCTCCAGCCCGCCAAGTCGAACAGTGCGGGGAGGCTCATTCGGCCGTCCAGGTTTTGAGGGCGCCTTGGTCCAGCACCTTGATCTGGCCTTCGACCGCCTCCAGGCGTTCGCGGCAGAAGCTCAATAAGCTTGCGCCGCGTTGGTAGCCCGACAACAGTTGCTCCAAGGGCAGTTCACCCGACTCGAGCCGCGCCAATAACTGCTCCAGCTCAGCCAGGGCTGCTTCGTAGCTGGCAGGCAAAGGGGGCGGGACGGTGGGGGCTTTAGCCATGGCAAAACAGATCAAACAAAAAGTCAGGCGATCATTCTAGGCCCAGGGGCTGACCAAAGCCCCACAGTCCGGTTATGCGGCGGTTTGGTCCCCAAACCGTTCCAGTAAGGCCTTGAGCGTGGCGGCGGTGAAGGGTTTGGCCAAGTGCTCGTCCATACCAGCCTCGAGGCAGACCAGGCGGTCTGAGGCCATGGCATTGGCGGTCATGGCGATGATGGGCGTGTGGGTCCCGGCCGGTTCCTGGCTGCGAATCAGCTGAGTGGCTTCCAGGCCGCCCATCACCGGCATTTGGACATCCATCAACACCAAGTCCCAGGGGTGTTGAACAAATAGGTCGAGCGCCTGCTGGCCGTTCTCGGCGGTCACCACGGTATGCCCCCACTTCTTGAGCATGGTGGTCGCCACCAGCTGATTGACGGGGTTGTCCTCGGCCAACAGCACTCGTAGGCTACGCATGGGGGGGCGGCTGGCCTCGGCACCAACCTCGGGTGTTGCGGCAGAGCGGTCCGAGCCAGCCACCACCTGCGCCTGAATGGCGACGTGGAAGGTACTGCCCTGGCCGGGCTGGCTTTCGAGCCAGATGCGCCCACCCATCAGGTTGGCCAGCCGGCTGCAGATGGTCAGGCCCAGCCCGGTGCCACCAAAGCGCCGTGTGGTTGAGCTGTCCGCTTGGCTGAAGGCCTCAAAAATCCGCTGCTGTTTTTCCGGGTCGATGCCGATGCCACTGTCCTGCACCGACATGTGCAGGGTCCAGGCGCCCTCCCGGGCCGGAGAGCCATCGAGCCTGATCACAACCTGTCCCTTGGTTGTGAACTTGATCGCGTTGTCGCACAGATTGGTCAGGATCTGGCGCAGGCGGCCCGGGTCGGAGCGCACCTGCCGCGGCAATGCCGCGCCGAGTTCAAGCTCCAATGACAGGCCTTTTTGCGCCGCGCGCGGGCGCAGCGCCTTCAAGGTATCGGTCATCAGTCCAGCCAAATTGAAGACCACCGATTCAATATCCAGCCGGCCAGCTTCAATCTTGGAGAAATCAAGGATGTCGTTCAAGATCACCATCAAGGACTGGGCCGAGGTCTTGACGACCTCCAGGTACTCCCGTTGTACCTCGTCGAGATCAGTTTCAAGGGCCAGGTCGGTCATACCGATCACGCCGTTCATGGGCGTTCTGATTTCGTGGCTCATGTTGGCCAGAAACTCACTTTTGGCGCTGTTGGCGGCCTGGGCATGGCGGGTGGCCCGGCGCAACGCAAGCTCCATCTCGGTGCGATCGGTGATGTCGACAATATTGGCGACCAAGCCGGTGACGTCGCCCGACGCATTGGTGATTGGCGCCTTGCGAAACAGGCCTTGACGCGTCTCGCCGGTCGGACGGTGGATAAAGCTGGCCTCAAAGGTCTGGGCCACGCCGGTCTCGAACAGCTGCCGGTCCCGTTCCGGGTCGACCATCAGGACATCATCGCCGCCCAACTCAGCCGAACTTCGGCCCACCCACTGCGATCGATCGACCCCCAGTAGCTCTTCAAAGGCCCGATTCACGCGAATGAAGCGCCCGCTGCGGTCTTTCAAGTACAGGGCGGTCGGTGTCGCTTCCAGCAGCACCTCGACAAAACGCAGCTGCTCTTCAAGCTGAGCTTCGATCGCCTTACTCTGGGTGATGTCGGTCCGAATGGCGATGTACTGCTCAGGCCGACCGGACGGCCCGAGCAGCGGCACGATGGTGGCGCTGACCCAATACTCGCTCCCGTCCTTGTGTCGGTTCTTGATGTCGCCACGCCAGACCTGGCCCTGCTCAATGGTCTGCCACAAGTGCTGGAAAAACGCCGGCGGGTGGTAGCTGCCATTGATGACCCGGTGGTTAAGGCCCAGCAGTTCCTCCCGCGCGAACCCGCTGATGGCGCAGAACCGATCGTTGGCGTAGGTGATGTTGCCCTGGGTGTCGGTGATGCTCACGATGGCATGCTCATCGAGCGCGAATTTCTGGTTGGTCAGCTCCAGCCGTCCCTGCTCGCGCTCCCGCACCAACGCCAGCACCTGGTTCACCAGTGCGTCAAGATCGTCCCGCGACGCCGCTGCGGTGTGTGCCGCGCCCTGGAAGGTGCTGAGCACCTGGCGCAGTGACTCCAGGGCTCGCTGACGGGTGTCGAGCTCGTCGCGCAGGCGATGGTTCAAGGCTTGCTGTTGGGTCACATCCCGGAAGGTCAGCACGAAGCCCGGCCGGTCCTGGCCAAGCTCAGGCAGCGCCGAAAGGCTGGTCTCCAAAATGACCCGAACGCCATCGGCCTGCGCCAGGCCAATCTGGTGTGCAGCCCAATCTTCCGGGGTCTGACCGACAAAAAAGGCCGCCGGCACGAGGTCGCGGATATCCTGCCCGACGAGCGATTCGTCATGACGCCCCAGCAGGCGCAGCGCGGCGGGGTTGGCGTAGCGCACCCTGTAGTCTGCGTCGGTGGACAGCACCCCATCGTTGATGGCGCTCAAGGTCACACTGGCTTCGGCGCGCTGGCCCGAGAGCCGGTTGGCTGCCCGATTGAGAATGTCAAAGGTGCTGCGGATTTCCTCCGGCGCATCGCGGTCTAGCAGCGCGTTGACTGCGATGGCGCCGGACAGGATATCGGACTCGCGCAGACGCACCCTGTCAAAGTTGCCCAGCCAGCGTCTCAGGGGCACCTGGATCATGGCCGAGCCGATCAGCAAAAATCCCGTCGCCACCGCGAACGACAAAAGAATCAGTTGCCACAACTCGGCAGCGATCGCGTCCGTGGCGAACTTCAGGCGCAGCACGCCGTAGTCGGTACCACCGATGCGAATCACCTCATTCGCATCACCCAAGCGCTCCGCGACGAGATGGATCAGCCATCCAGGCGCAGGAATCTCGTGGTCGTGGTTATGGTCGTGGCTCACTGTGAGCTTGCCACCGCGGACATCGATGAACTCGGCCTTTTCCAATGTGCTGGCGTGAACGATACGCTGTAATGTTCGGTTGATGGTGTCGTAATCACCAATGACCGCACTGTCCGCCACAGTCAGCGCTGCCACCTCCAGCATCATTCGGCTGCTCTCACGCTGGCCGTCAATCTGCTTGGCAAATTGGTAGCGGTAAAACAAGCCAAGCCCGGTCGTCAGCAACAGCAGCAGCACCAAGAAGTACAAGCCAAACACCCGCGCAACCAGCGTCTTGGGCAGCAGGCGAAGAATGGGGGTCATGGGGCGCCGGCGCTAGGCGGGCTAGTGCAGGGACTGGGGCGCGGTCTGGAAAAACCGGCGGTACGACGCATAGTCTGCGGCGCTGGCGGCCACAAAAATGGCATCTATTGGTAACCCGACCTCCTTGGACCCTTGGTGCAATATCTCTCGCCCGCGCGGGTCTTTGGCCATCTCGAAAAACGCGTTGGCCACCGCTTTTAGGTCTTTGTCCGGCACTTTGCTTGACGCCATCAGGGCCAGATCTTGAAAGCCCTCGGAACTCCACAAAACCCGAAACTTGCGGTTTTCACGCCGGGCATAGCCCTCCAGCAACTGCGATTGACCGCCTGCAGCCGCCACCTTGCCGCTAAAGAGCTGGGCTAGAGCGGCGTCGGCATTGCCCGAAAACACCACCTTCACATCAATGTTCTTGGACAGCAGGTGAGCGTAATTGACCTTGTAAATCAGAAACGCTTCAGGGCCGGCAAAGGCCACCTCCCGCCCTGAGAGCTGCACCAAATCGGTGATGGGCGAGTCCGCCGGCACCACGATCTGGGAAAACAGCAGCGGCATCTGGCGCCGACCAAACACTTTCCAGCCCAGGCCATCACGTTCGGGGCTGAACAGGTGGTTGCTGAAGATAAAGTCAACCTCGCGCGCCAGCACAAAGGCAGTGGTGTCGGCCGAGGTGCGGCTGATCTTCAGGTTCAGCTTGACGCCGCTTTTCGCGGAAACATACTCCAGAATGGGGTTCCAGTAACTGGCCGTCAGCCCGATGCCATATTGCGGGACCGGTGAAAAGCTATAACTGGCCTGTTGCGCCATCGCGGTAGATGGAGCCGCAGCAGCGCCCAGCAGGGCAAAGGCCAGTGCCCAAGGGCGTAAAAATTGCGAGATCATAGGGACAAATCCTTGACAGCCATAGGACACACATCATGTCCAGCGCTGCGCCTGAATCAGCCGCCTTCGCCTGGTTTGTGCATCATAAGTGCAAATTCTGTCGACTGGGCGAGTATTGTCCATGGCCATGCCATAACGATCCTTTTCTGCCGTCATCCCGGCTGCCATGGCGGACCTTACCCGGCAGGTACAATGCGTGCTCTTGTTCCGGCCCAGGCCGTTTTATTGTTACCGCGCCACGGCGCATCTCCCTGTGGGGAGTCTTTAGGTCAGGTCACCCATGTCTGATTTAAGTCTTCAACTGCAGCGGGCCACCGGCCAACTACCAGTTTCAAGCTACTTACCAGCGTGAGCAGGAACTCCTGTTCCAGCGCGGCCCGCGTTATGTCGGCCATGCCCTGAGCGTGCCTTCAGTGGGTGACTACGCCACGCTGGCGCAAGAAGGCCACGGCCGCGCGCTGGTGCGCGTGCCTTCGGGCATTGAACTCGTCTCCAATGTGTGTCGCCATCGCCAGGCCCTGATGTTGCAGGGGCGCGGTTCGCTGAACACCACGCAGCCGGGATCGGCCGCCGGCAACATCGTGTGCCCCCTGCACCGCTGGACCTACAGCGGCGCCACCGCCGCCCAAGCCGGCACGCTGCTGGGTGCACCGCATTTTCCGCACGATCCCTGCCTGAATCTGAAAAATTACCCCCTGCGGGATTGGAACGGCCTGCTGTTTGAGGACAACGGGCGCGACATCGCGGCCGATCTGGCAGACATGGGGCCGCGCGCTGCGCTCGACTTCGAGGGCTTTGTTCTGGACCGGGTCGAACTGCACGAGTGCAACTACAACTGGAAAACCTTTATCGAGGTCTACTTGGAGGACTACCACGTGGGGCCCTTCCACCCCGGGCTGGGTGGCTTTGTCAGCTGCGAAGACCTGCGCTGGGAGTTCAAGGAACATTATTCTGTTCAGACCGTCGGCCTGGCCCGGCCCGGTGGCCGCGCAGGCAGCCCGGTTTACCAGCGCTGGCAGGACGCGCTGCAGGCTTACCGGAGCGGTCAGCCGCCGAAACAGGGGGCGATCTGGCTCACCTATTACCCCCACATCATGGTGGAGTGGTACCCCCATGTTCTCACCGTCTCTACCCTGCACCCCATGGGCGTCGACAAAACACTGAACCAGGTTGAGTTTTATTACCCGGAAGAAATTGCCGCTTTCGAGCGTGAATTCGTCGAAGCGCAACAGGCCGCCTACATGGAGACTTGCCTCGAAGACGACGAGATTGCCGAGCGCATGGACGCCGGTCGTCGCGCCCTGCTACTGCGCGGCGACAACGAAGTCGGGCCCTACCAGAGCCCGATGGAAGACGGTATGCAACATTTTCATGACTGGTACCGCAGGCAGATGGCGGCGTCAATCTGATGCAGGCCTTGTGGGTGCTGTTGGCCGCTTTCTTCTTCGCCACCATGGGCGTGGGGGTCAAAATTGCGGGCGCAAATTTCAGCATCTCCGAACTGGTTTTTTACCGGGGCGCGGTCAGCGTGCTGTTCATGGCCGTCGTGGTGCGCGCTCGCGGGGTGTCGCTTCGAACCACTGTGCCTGGCATGCATGCTTGGCGCAGCCTGATCGGCACCCTGTCGCTAGGTGCCTGGTTTTATGCCATCGCGCATTTGCCGCTGGCCACCGCGATGACGCTGAACTACATGAGCAGTATCTGGATCGGCGCCTTTTTCTGTGGCGGCGCCATTTTGTATGGACGCTCTTTGCGTCAGGGCCCGCTGCTCGCCACAGTGTTGGCGGGCTTCGTCGGCGTTGTCATGGTGCTCCGGCCCACTTTGGAACAGAACCAGCTGTTTGCCGGTGTGATTGGGCTGCTATCTGGCCTGAGTGCAGCGCTGGCCTACCTGCAGGTCTCAGGGCTGGGGAAGGTCGGAGAACCCGAGTTACGCACCGTATTTTATTTTTCGGTCGGCTCTATGGTCGCAGGCCTCGCCGGCATGGCCGTCACCGACGTCACACCGTGGTCATCGGTACCCTGGCAAGCGGCAGCCTGGCTGGTGCCTATAGGCATCATGGCCTCGCTGGGTCAATGGTGCATGACCCGCGCCTACAGCCGCGGCTCCACCCTGCTGGTGGCCAACCTGCAGTACACCGGCATCGTGCTCGGCGCCCTGTTCGGGCTGCTGCTGTTCGGCGACCAGATTCCGCTTCTGGGCTGGGCCGGCATGGGGGTGATCATGGCCAGCGGCATCGCCGCGACCGTGCTGCGCACCCGTGCCCTGGTCCAGACGCCGGCCGAAGTACATTGACCCTCCCACAGAAGGACCTGCCATGCACACCACCCTGATCTCCGCGACTGAATTGCAGGCGCTGCTGGCCAGCCAGCAAGCCTGCCAAGTGTTTGACTGCAGCTTCGACCTGATGCAGCCCGGCGCTGGCGACCAGCAGTACCGGCAAGCGCATATTGCAGGCGCAGTCCGCGCCGATCTTGAGCGGCACCTCAGCGCCACCAAAGGCGCACCTGACGCCGCGTCGGGCGGGCGTCATCCCCTGCCCTCACGAGAACAATTTGCGCTCTGGGTCGGCAGCACCGGCTTGACACCAGGCATGCAGGCGGTGGTGTACGACAGCCAGGGCGCCAATTACTGCGGCCGCCTGTGGTGGATGCTGAAGTGGATGGGGCACGAGGCCGTGGCGGTGCTTGACGGTGGCCTGCAGGCCTGGCAAGCGCTGGGCGGCGCCATCGACAGCCTGCCTGCCGACGCCAGCCTGGCGCCGGACCCAACCCATACTTCCAAGCCAAAATACCCTCTAGCCCCCGCCCTTGCTGGACTTATAGCTACAAAAACAATAGTAGCCCAACTGGGCCGCGCCAGCCAGTGCGTCATTGACGCGCGAGCCGCACCACGGTTTCGTGGCGAGATGGAGCCGCTGGACCCGGTGGCGGGCCATATCCCAGGTGCTCTGAACCGGCCTTTTGGCCTCAATTTCGACAGCGAAGGCAAGTTCAAGTCTGCAGCGGTATTGCGCAAGGAGTTCGAGCAGCTGTTGGCTGGCCGCGACCCGGCCAGTGTGGTGCACCACTGCGGCAGTGGTGTTAGCGCCGTGCCGAATGTCATCGCCATGGAAATCGCCGGCTTGGGCCGAGCTGGCTTGTACGCCGGCAGCTGGAGCGAGTGGTGCAGCGACCCCAGCCGGCCGGTGGCTCAGGGCTGAATCGCCGCGCCAGCCCAGGCGCAGGCCTCAGTGACCGTGGGCCAGGCCACTCACCAAGGTCACCAGTCCCATGCCGATAAACAGCCAGATGATCTGGGCCACAGTCTGGCGTGCACTGAGCTGCTTTTGCAATTGCGGGATCAGGTCGGCCAGCGCCACGTAAGCAAAGCTGCTGCTGGCCACCACCAGAAAGTACGGCAGGTAGTCATGCAACTGGTCGACCAGCCAGTAACCGAGCAGACCACCGAGCATGGTCACCGCGCCGGCCAGCGACACCTTGAGCAAGGCCGCCTGCCGGTTGCTGCTGCTCTGACGCAACACCATCAGGTCGCCCATGTGGTGCGGTACCTCGTGCGCCAGCACCGCCAGGGCGGCGATGGCCCCCAGGCGCAGGTCGGCCACAAAGGCTGAGGCAATCAGCACGCCATCGCCAAAGCAATGCACGCTGTCGCCGGTCAGCACCGCCCAGGTGCCGGCGACAGGCGCGTGGGAATGACCGTGACTATGACCGTGGTCATGCCCCGAGTTGTGACCACCGTCGCGGCCCTGCAGTTGGTTGTGATGGTGATGCTCATGGCCGTGATGCCAAAGCTCAGCCTTGTCCAAAAGAAAAAAGAACACCAAGCCGCCCAGCAGCGTCATGAACAGGTCCTGGGCGCCCGCCTGGCTCTCGAATGCTTCGGGCAACAGGTGCATGAAGGCCGTAGCCAGCAGGGCGCCGGCGGACAGGCTCAGCATGTGCTGGGTGTAGCGCGCCAGCACGCCAAAACTCAGCACTGCGGCCAACCAAACACTGCCAATCCCGGCCAGCAGAGTACCGATCAGGATGGCAGTGAGCAGCATCTCAGGCGACGCCGTTGGCTTTGAACCAGGCCAGGCAGCGCTTCCAGCCGTCATCAGCCGGCCCTTGCCGGTAGCTGGGCCGGTAGTCGGCATGGAAGGCGTGGCCGGTGTCCGGGTAGATCACAAACTGCGCCGCCTTGGAGGCCGCCGTGCCGGTGGCCAGGGCCGCCTTCATCTTGTCCACCGTGTCGAGCGGAATGCCGCCATCTTTTTCGCCATACAGGCCGAGCACGGGCGCGCCCATCGCGGTGGCCAGATCAATCGGATTTTTCGGCAAGAGATCAGTTGGGGCGCCGACCAGACGACCGTACCAGGCCGTGGCAGCACGCACTGGGCCAGAAGCGGCGTACAACCAGGTAATACGACCGCCCCAGCAAAAACCGGTGACGGCCACCCTGGCGGCATCGCCACCGTTGGCGCTGGCCCACTTAACGGCACCGTCCAGGTCAGCCAGCACCTGGGCATCCGGCACCTTGGAGACCACCTCACTCATCAGCTTGGCCATCTCGCCATACTTGGCAGGGTCGCCCTGGCGGGCAAAGAATTCGGGCGCTACCGCCAGGTAGCCGGCCTGGGCGAAGCGGCGGCAGGTGTCGGCAATGTACTCGTGCACGCCGAAAATCTCGTGCACCACCAGCACCACCGGCAGGTTGGTCTTGCCTGCCGGGGCAGCAAAAAAAGCTGGCACTTTGAATCCCGCCACCTCAAAGTTGATCTCGCCGGTGGTCAGCCCGTCGGAAGACGTCTTCACGGCGGTCTGCGCCATGATGGACCCGGCGCTGGCGGCGTAGCCAACACCCAACGCTGCTTTGAGCGCGGTACGGCGTGAGGCTCCAGCCGCCGTGGACTGGCCGGGCAAGAGGGAATTCAGGTCATTTTGAAGGTCGTGGTAGCTCACAATGGTGTCTCCGGATTAGGGGTGGATGGTACTCAGGCGAAGTTCATCGCGCAGATAGTCTAGTCTGGGGGATCGATTTTTCACGTCACAGGGTTATCTGGCAGCAGGCTGGAACACGGCGACCGCCCGGGCCAGCCCGTCACGGCCAATTGGGACACCCCGCACCAACAATGCCCCCTCGATACCGGCCAGGCAACCCAGCATCGAGGCCGGATTCTGGTCACCCAGATGACCAATGCGAAAGGCGCGACCCATCAGCGGCCCGAGCGCGCCAGCAAAGGCCACCTGAAATTGCTCGCGGGCCACCTGCCTGAGCGCGTCGACATCGGTGCCGGCCGGCAGCAGCACGGTGGTGACCGATACCGAACGGTCAGCCGGATCGGGCACAAAAAAATCCAGCGCACCAGCGCTGCGCCAGCCATCGACCGCCGCGTGCACGGCCCGGGTCAGTTGCTGGTGACGCTCAAACACCTGCGCCAGCCCCTCCCGAAACAGCAAACCCAGCGCTGCCTCGAGCCCGGCCACCAGGGTTTGCGGTGCCGTACCGCAAAACTTGTGGTACGAGCGGTCGCTTAGGCGGCGCACCCAGTCCCAGTAGTAGCGGGGCGCCGGGTTTAGTAGCGGGGCGCCGGGTTGGCTCGGGCCTGGGCCATTGCAGCCGCATTGACGGCGATGATGCCGATGCCGGGCGGGCACATCAGCCCCTTTTGTGAGGCGCCCACCACCACATCGGCGCGCAGCGCGTCCATGCCAAAAGGCGCTGCGCCCAAGGAAGCCACCACGTCCACCACCAAAAGCGCCGGGTGACCCGTGGCGTCCATGGCAGCACGCAGGGCCGCCAGATCGGTGCTCACGCCACTGGACGTGTCGGTATGAACCACAAACACCGCACGAATCTCCTGCAAAGTGTCCTGGCGCAGCGCCTGCGCCAAGGCATGGAGGTCGATGGGCCGGCCTTCGGCCCAGGGCGTGCGCAGCACACGACGCCCCAGTGCCTCGGTCTGGACCGCCCAGGACTCTGAAAAATGCCCGGTGCCTGGCACCAGGGCCATGCCGCCCATCGGTAACAGGTTCTCCACCACCGCTTCCCAAACCCCGTGGCCGTTGGAGGCATAAAGAAACACCTCGGCCGCCTCGGTCTGCAGCAGCCTGCGCAAGCCCACCTCACAGGCGGCAATGATCTGGTCGCCGCGCGGGTCGCCCAGGTCCATGGGCTGGCGGCTCATCGCCCACATCACCTCTTCCGGCACAGGGGTCGGGCCAGGCGAGTGCAGCAGCCGGCGGCCCGGAATGCGGCCGCTTGCCTCAGGTGTAACGGGCTTCAATGTGCTTTCTCCCAGTTTGGACCAACCCCGATCTCAGCCAACAGTGGCACCCGCAATTGGGCCACGCTGGCCATCAGGCGCGGCACCTCGTGGCGCAGCCAGTCCACCTCGCTCTCGGGCACTTCAAACACCAGTTCGTCGTGCACCTGCATGATCATTTTGGTG
>RFWA01000140.1 GCA_009922295.1 Betaproteobacteria bacterium | reverse complement strand
GCGGGCCCCAGGGCGACTGCGGCTTGACCGGTCGCAAGATCATCGTGGACACCTACGGCGGCGCCTGCCCGCACGGCGGCGGTGCGTTCTCTGGCAAGGACCCGTCCAAGGTCGACAGGTCGGCGGCTTACGCGGCCCGTTATGTGGCCAAAAATGTGGTGGCTGCAGGCCTGGCCAAGCAATGCCAGGTGCAAGTGGCCTACGCCATTGGCGTGGCCCAGCCGATGAACATCACGGTCTATACCGAAGGCACTGGCGTCATGCCCGACGACAAACTGTCGGCTCTGGTGGCGGCGCACTTTGACCTGCGGCCCAAAGGCATCATCCAGATGCTGGACCTGCTGCGCCCAATCTACGAAAAAACCGCTGCCTACGGCCACTTTGGCCGTGAAGAACCCGAGTTCACCTGGGAGCGGACCGACCGGGCCCAGGCCCTGCGTGCGGCAGCTGGTCTGTAAGCGCACCGCCTTGGTCGCACACCCGGCATGAAGCTGCAAACCCAACGCTGGATCGACCGTTGGGTGGGGCAGTTGCTGTGCGCAGCCGTGTCGGCTTGGGCAAGGCTTCGCGGACGGGGCCGCACTGCCCCAGTGATGGCAGCAGCGCCTCGCCATATGCTGGTGATCCTGCTGTCCGAGATGGGCAGCGTGGTGCTGGCTGGGCCGCTGTTTGCGACGCTGCGCGAACGCTACCCCGGCGTCACCCTGCATGTGTTACAGCTCAAGAAGAACCAGGAGGTGGCGGCACTGCTCGGGCTGGCGCGTCCCGAGCACCTGCATGCACTGGACGACAGCTCGGCCCTCACCTTGCTGGGGGACATCTGGCGGGTCTGCCACACCCTGCGTGCCCTGCCACTGGATGCGGTGATTGACTGTGAGCTGTTCTCGCGCATCAGCAGCCTGCTGTCTTACCTGAGCGGCGCGCCGGTACGCGCCGGCTTCACGCCGCACACCCAGGAGGGCCTGTACCGCGGCAGCTTCATCAACCGCGCCATCCCCTACAACCCGTACCAGCACATCAGCAAGCAATTTTTGTCGCTGGCCGATGCACTGCAGGCACCCAGCGCGCCCCGCCACAAGGCGGCAGCGCTGCGCGACCTGCCGGCCAACACCGCACTGAGCGTGACCTTCAGCCCGGCTGAGCTGGCCAGCTATGGGCGCCAATTGCAGACGGACTTTGCCGTGCTGAGCACACGCCGGCTGGTGCTGCTGTACGCTGGCGGCGGCCTGCTGCCCGAGCGTGCCTGGCCGGCAGCCCACTATGCACGGGTGGCCAGCGGTCTCTGCCAGGCCGGGCATGCGGTGGGCCTGATCGGCCTGCGTGACGACGCCGCACTGGCGCGCGATCTACAAGCCCAGGCCGGCAGCCCGTTGTGCCTGGACCTGACCGGCTACACCCGCAGCATCCGTGAGCTGCTCATGCTGTTTCACCAGGCTGACCTGCTCATTACCAACGACGGCGGGCCGGGCCACTTTGCCAGCCTGACCCCCATTCGGACCATGATCTTCTTTGGCCCCGAGACCGCCCGCCTGTATGGCCCCCTGGGGCCAAGGGCCACGGTGCTTGAATCGGGCATTGCCTGCTCACCCTGCCTGAGCGCCTACAACCACCGGCAGACCTTTTGCGATGGTGACAACCAGTGCCTCAAGCGCATCCCGCCCGACCCAGTGCTGGCCGACGCGCTGGCGGCCCTGGCGCAGGGCGACCGGGCCCTGGCATGAGCGACCCCGTGACCCTGAAGCAGCGGCTGCTGGCGCTGCTGGCTTGGCTGGATAGCGTGCGTTACCTCAAATTTGGCGTGGTGGGGGCCAGTGGCACGGTGGTGAATTTGGCCATGCTCCACTTCGGGCACGAGGTCTTGTTTGCACAGCTTGAAGCCGACTACAACAAGCCCTATTTTTCGCTGGCGCTGGCCATTGCCTTAGCCACTGTGAACAACTTCACCTGGAACCGGTTGTGGACCTGGTCAGACCGTGTCCAGCAGCTTGAGGCCGATGAAATGCCCCGCGTGAGCCTGCGTACTCTGGGCATGGAATTCAGCCAGTACGTGACCGCCTCGGCCTTTGGCAGCGGGCTGCAGTATGTGCTGACCCTGCTGCTGTCTGGCAGCATGGACTACCGCTTGGCCAACATCGTCGCCATTCTGGCAGCCAGTGTGAGCAACTTTCTGGCCAACGACCGCTGGACCTTCCGCCGCAAGCACAGGCGCTGACAGGTGAAACGCTCTGCCCCGACATCGGAACCAGCAGGCGGCCCGACCTGGGGTTGGGTCCTGCTGCTGGCCCTCGCCGTGGCCATCTACAGCCTGGGCTTGGGCAACCCCTATATCCCCACCAATGGCGACGAGATGGTGTATGCCCACATTGCCCGGCTTACTGCGGCCTCGGGCCACTGGCTGCCGCTGGTGTCAGAGCTGGACAACATGCGCAACACCAAGCCGCCGCTGCTGTTCTGGCAGGCCTTGCAGGCTGGGGACTGGGGCCGCCACTGGAGCCTGGCTGCCCTGCGCACGCCCAGCCTGGTCTACACCCTGCTGCTGGCGGCCATGGTGGCGGCCACGGTGCACGGTATCACCCGCTCGGTGGCACGTGCGGCGCTGGCGGCCTGCGTTTACCTGGCGTTTTTTTCGACCTTTCGCTACGGCCGGCCGTTCCTGACCAGCGCGCCCGAGACCTTCTGGCTCAGCCTGCCGATGTTCTGGCTGCTGTGGCAAGGGCTGAAGCCACAACCGCCTGTCCCAGCCAAACCTGATGCCAGCCCGGGCTGGTGGGCTCATGCGGCCTTTGGCTTGGCGATCGGCCTGGGCCTGGCCTACAAATCGTTTGCCTTGGTGGCGCCAGCCGCCGCCGCGCTGTGGTGCGCCCGGCTAGCCACTGAGCATCGGCTGGATGCCCAGGTGCTGTGGCGTACCACGCTGCAAGTGGCCTTGAGCGCCAGCCTGGCCCTGGCGATTTTTGGCTTGTGGTTTGTGCTGGACCCCGACCCGGCCGCGGTCTGGCAAGAGTTTGTGCTGGCCGAGAACGCCGGCAAAATGGCCAGCACCGAGGGCTACTGGCAGGTGGCGCTGCGCGGTGGCGATGGCAGCATGCTGGCGCAGTTGCTGGCCTATGTGCAAAACGCTGGCCTGCTGGCCTTTGTGGTGCTGGGTCTGCTGCCAGTCGCGCTGGCAGGCTGGCGCAGGTCGAATCCGGCTGGCGGTGCGGCTCAGCCAAAGCCGCCAGCCTTGCCGGCGCACACCATGATCCTGCTGGTGTGGCTGGCGGTATGGCTGCTGGTATTTCTGCTGCCCAGCCAGCGCTCGGCGCGCTACCTGATCCCGGCCATGCCCGCGCTGGCCTGTGTCATTGCGCTGAGCTGGCAGCACATCGGGCGCATCTGGTTTGTGCTGTGCCTGCCGCTGTGCGCCCTGATGCTGCTGCTGCTGGGCCGCATCGCCTGGGTGGCACACGATTTGGGCATTGCCAGCACCAGCGAATGGCTGGCCGCCATGGCAGCGGCGCTGACCGGTCTATTGCTGGTGCTGTCCGGGCTGTGGCGCGCGCGCTGGAGCCGCGGCTGCACTGTGGCCGCTTGTCTGGCGGTGTACGCCTGCCTGGGGCTAAGTACCGCGCCGCTCAGCGGGCCGGCCGGCCGCTACCCGGCAGATGCCCTGACGGCGCTGGCCAAGCCGGGCGCCCGCGTGGCCGTGCCCAACAATTTCAACGGCCAGTTCGAACGCTTCGAGTTCCTGCTGCCGGGCTACCGATTTGTACCCTACGACAGCCAGGCCCAAGTCAACACCCCTCCGGACGGCGCTGCGCTGGCCGATCTGCTGGCACGTCATGACGCCGTGGTCTGGCTGCAGGGCACGCCCACTGAAACCGCCCCACCCTGCGCACCGGGCTGCAGCGTGCTGGGCACCCGCTGGGAACTTAAAGGCCGACACCGCTCAGGCGAGATCACACTGGCCAACCTTTGGTACCCGCAGCAGTGGCTGTTCCGGCGCGAGTGGCTGCTGCGACGCCTGGCTGAGCCCGTTGATTTGGCGCAGGTCAAGGTGGTGCCGGGCTGAGCGGCTGCGCTCGTGTCCTCCAGACGCACGTGCCCTGCGGGCCCCTGCGTCTTTCCCCCTTGACCTCGCTCCGCCGCTCAGCCCGGCACCACCTTGACAAGCATTGCGACCGGGTAGCGGCACCTTGCCCAAGCAGGAAGGGGATGGCGTGCCTGATGTAGCGAAGTCAAGGAGGAGGATGCAGCGGCCGGTCAGGCTGCTGCATCCGGGGGACATGAGCGGAATCAGGCACGCCGTCCCCGCCATGCCCAAGCCCAGCGCAGTTGCAGGCCGAGCCACAGCAGTGGGTCCAGCAGGGCGTCCCACAGGTTGCCGCTGGGCCAGCGGGTAAGCACAAACAGCAGCAGGACCACCGCCGCCAGGGCCAGCCAGGGCCAGGCTGCTGGCTGGGCGCCCCAGCGCAGCCACCCTGCCAACAAGAGCAGGCAGACCGCCGCCAGGGCCGGGGTACCAAAACCCCAGCCATAAAGGGCCACTGGCAACAGCGCGAGCAGGTCCAGCAGCAGCAGCCAACCCAGCAGCACCGCCAGCCAGCCCAAGGCAGTGGCCCAGGGCGCCGGGCCGGCCAGTTCTGTTGCATCTGGGGGGCTAGGTCTCAAGGCCTTGACCAGCCAGAACAGCCCCAGCAAGCCGCTGCTCAGGCTGGGCGCCTTGAAGGCCAGACCAAGCCAGTGTGAAACCGAAGCCGCACCGGGCAACGCCACCCACACCAACACGGTCACCAGCAGGGCCAAGCGGAGGCGGCGTGACCAGTCACGCGCAAGCCAGCCGACCCCGCCACCCAGCACCGCTGCCCACAGGCCTTGCCGGGCCAGACCCTGGCCAGACAGCTCGGGGAGCAGCGGCAACTGCCATGCCTCCCAGGCGGTGAGTAAGGTGGTGCTGTCCATGGGCGCTAAAGCTCGGAGGGTTGCGTCAGTTTCAGGGTCGCAAGGCCGGGGCAGCAAAGCGCTGCCAGGCGATCTGGCGACGCTGGTCGGTGTAGCTGTAAGAGAACTCCTGCCCCGACTGGCCCTCAACGAGGGCCTGCGGCTGCGCCAGTGCCCAGTGCTCGCCGTCGACCGATTGACTCAGATCGAGCCGATGGCGGCTGCCCGGCAAGGAGTTATGCACCAGCAGCAGCTGGCCGGGCGCCAGCGACAGCCCAGCGACGGCCGAGCCAGGGTTCACCAAGGCAAGATCTGGCGCGTCCTGCCAGCTGCGACCACCGTCCTGGGTATGCGCCACCCCGACCCGACCATCCGGGCGCTGATCGCGCATCAAGGCCAGCCAGTCCGACGGACCCAGGGGCAGCAGGCTCGGTTGCAGCAGGTGCCGCCGAGCAGAGATACGGGTGGCACCCAGGTACTGGCCTGCGGCATCAAAGCGCAAGGCCAGCGGGTACTTGATGCCGAGCTCAAAATACACCGGCAACACCATGCCACCGTCCGCCAGCGGAAGTGGGGCATTGCGAACCAGAAAACTGGTGTTCCATAACCAACCCAGTGGCAGCACCTGCACCGGCGCAAACGCCAGTTGGGACAAATCCGAGCCCGTGCGCTGGCGCAGGTGGACGATGCGTGCTGCAGCCCAGCCACCCAGACCGGTCGCCACCACAAACAGATGGATGCGCCCTTGAGGGTCCAGCCAGGCCACCGGATTCCCCAGCCTGCGCACGGCAAAGCCCAGATCAGCACCCAGGGCCTGACGGTCCAGCACAAAGCGGGCTGGCGTCCAGCGGCCACTGGCGCGGTCGAACTGCGAGGCGGCAATTTGCACATCCGGGGCACTCTCCCGGGTGCCTGCAAACCAGAACGCCATCAGTGCAGCAGCATGGTCTTTGGGTAAGGTCAGCAGGCTGCTGGCGTGGGCAGCCGGCGTATTCAAGGGCATCGGGATGGCGCCACTGGCCTGCAGCACCAACCCTGCCGAGGCCAGGACCGGCGCTGCTGCCGCCACTGCCCTGAGAGCCGGGGGAGATGCCGGGCGGCGACCCGTGTCCAACACCAGCACAAACGCAACACCCAACAGGCCTGCCAGCAAACGTCGCCACGGGCCAACCGTCAGGGTGACCAGCATGGCGTCAGCATTGAACAGGGCCATGAATGAGGCAGCGCCCGGTGATGTGGGCGCAAAGGAGTTGCGACGGTGCAATCTTATGTTGAAACGGTCGTGCTCAATGGCCTTCGCGGCTGCCGGATAATGTTGCATCAATTCAATTCAGCGGGCTGCCTCTGCTTGGGGCTGACTTGCGTCAATGCAAAGCCCCATGCACCACACTATTTTTGACACCCCCGTCATCAACACTTTGTTGCGTGGCGTATCGGTCGGGTTTTTACGGCTGACCGGCTGGACCATTGAGGGCGAACTGCCCGCAGGCGCTGGCAAAAGCGTGTTGATTGCCGCGCCCCACACCAGCAACTGGGACCTGCCCTACACCCTGATGGTGGCTTTTGCGCTGCGC
>RFWA01000139.1 GCA_009922295.1 Betaproteobacteria bacterium | reverse complement strand
GGTGCGCTCGCGAAGCTGCTGAGTCATGGCACGGCGGGCCAGCTCCAGCACGCCCACCAGCTCGGCGCGCTTGGCCGGGCCCAGCCCCTTGACACTTTTGAGGTCGTTGGCGCTGGCGTGAAGCAGGCCGGCGAAGCCGTCAAACCCATTGGGGTTGTCGGCGCTTTTGATCTGCAGCAGCTCGTGCGCCATTTGCAGCACACCCTTGCCCTTGATGCCGGTGCGCAGCAGCAGCGCCAGCAACTCCACGTCGCTCAGGGCACCTGGGCCGCGTGCCAAGAGTTTTTCTCTTGGACGGGCATCGGGGGGGAGGTCTTGGAGCGGCATGGCATGGGCTTTTACAATGGTGTCAGTTTATTCCGCAAACCCCGGTCAGGCCGCTTGGCGCCTGACTTTTCTGTGGGACTTTTATGCTCTCGACTCCCGTTTGTGTGGAACCCGGATCCTTTCTCACCTTGCACTACCGGCTGGCCGGCCCGGCTGGTGATGTGATCAACACCTTTGGCGGCAAGCCCGCCACCCTGACGCTGGGCAGCGGCGAGCTGTCACCGGCTGTGGAGGCCTGCCTGATGGGCCTGGCCGAGGGTGCCCGCGCCACCTTTGCGCTGCCAGCGGGAGCCGCTTTTGGCGATCGCAACCCGGCCATGCTGCAGTGGCTGGCGCGCCAGGTGCTGGCGGAGATGGGCGAGGCTGGGGCCCAGTACCAGGTGGGCGATGTGGTGCAGTTCCCCACGCCCGACGGCCAGGGCCAGTTTGCCGGGGTGGTGAGCCAGCTGCGCAGCGATGCGCGTGGCGATGCCGTGCTGTTTGACTTCAACCACCCGCTGGCTGGCCGGCCGGTGACGTTTGAAGTGCAACTGATTGGCGTGCTGTGAGCGCCGTCACCGGCCCCATCCTGCCGCAGGAGATTCTGCTGGCTGAGCCGCGGGGGTTTTGCGCCGGCGTTGACCGCGCCATCGAGATCGTCGAGAGGGCCTTGCACAAATTTGGGTCACCGATCTACGTGCGCCACGAAATCGTGCACAACACCTATGTGGTGAACGACCTCAAAACCAAAGGTGCCATTTTTATCGAAGACCTGGACGACGTGCCACCGGGCGCCACGCTGGTGTTTTCGGCCCATGGCGTGAGTCGCGCCGTGCAGGACGAGGCGGCGGCGCGCGGCTTTCGCATCTTTGATGCCACTTGCCCGCTGGTGACCAAGGTGCATGTGGAGGTGGCCAAGCTGCACAAACACAAGGGCCACCCTGAGGTGGAAGGCACCATGGGCCAGCTCGACAGCGGTATCCACCTGGTGGAAGACGTGGCAGACGTCGCGCGGGTGCAGCCGGCCCAGACAGTAAGGCTGGCGCTGGTGACGCAAACCACCCTCAGCATGGACGACGCTGCGGCCATTGCGGCAGCTGTCAAGGCCCGCTTCCCGCAGGTGCGCGAGCCCAAGCAGCAGGATATTTGCTACGCCACGCAGAACCGGCAGGATGCGGTCAAGCTGATGAGCCCGCAGGTGGACGTGGTGATCGTGGTCGGCAGCCCCACCAGCTCCAACAGCAACCGACTGCGCGAGGTCGCGCGCAAGCTCGGCACCGACAGCTACATGGTCGATAACGCCGAGGAGCTGCAGGCCGAATGGTTTAACGGGCGCCAACGCGTGGGCCTGACTGCCGGTGCCTCGGCGCCCGAAATTCTGGTGCGCCAGGTGATTGACCGCATCAAGGCGCTGGGCGCGGTGTCGGTGCGCAAGATGGACGGTATCCAGGAAACCATCAAGTTTCCGCTGCCCAAAGGCCTCAAGGCCGATGGCGGCGGTGACGCTTCCAACTAACACATTACAGGCCAGCACCATGACCCAAACTGACATCAATCGCTCTGATATTGATAGCGCAATAAGCAGACTGGACAAGGGCTGGAGGCACTTTTTGCGTCAAACGCCGCTGTGGCAGCTGAGCGGCCGGACGATGGGCCTGGACTGCGCCCAGGTCTGGCTCAAGCTCGAGCACCTGCAGGTGGGCGGCAGCTTCAAGGCGCGTGGCATGCTCAACCGCATGCTGGCCCAGCCGATTCCCGCGGCCGGCGTGGTCATTGCCTCGGGCGGCAACGCCGGCATTGCCGCCGCGGCGGCGGCGCAGGCGCTGGGCGTGCCCTGCGAGGTGTTTGTCTCTGCCGTCTCCAGCCAGGCCAAGCGTGATCGGCTGCGCCAGCTCGGCGCGGCAGTGACCGTGGCAGGCGAAGGTTATACCCAGGCTTATGAAGCTTGTCTGGAGCGCCAGCGGGTCAGCGGCGCGATGTTGATGCACGCCTATGACCAGGTGGAGGTCGTGGCTGGTGCTGCCACCTTGGGCGCCGAGATCGAGGCCCAAGCCGGCCTGCCCGACAGCGTGCTGGTGAGTGTGGGCGGCGGCGGTTTGATCGGCGGGTTGGCGTCCTGGTTTGAACAGCGGTCCCGGGTGGTGGCGCTGGAGCCTGAACTGGCGCCCACGCTGTACCACGCGCGCGTCGCCGGTACGCCGGTGGATGTGGCGGTGAGCGGCGTGGCGGCTGATTCACTGGGGGCCAAACGCATTGGCGATATTTCTTGGGCCGTGACTCAGCGTCACGTCAAAGATGCGCTGTTGTTGCCGGATGCTGCCATTCGCGCCGCCCAGCTGTGGCTGTGGCAAGAGCTCAAACTGGCGGTGGAGCCGGCCGCCGCGCTCGGCCTGGCCGCGCTGCAGACCGGCGCCTATGTGCCGCGGCCGGAAGAGACGGTGTGCCTGATCCTGTGCGGCTCCAACCTTGACCCGGCCTCGCTGAACGCTGCAACACCCTGAAAATCTACAATTGATCCATGCTAGACATCACCCTTCTCCGCAAAGACCTCGCCGGCGCCGTGGCGCGGCTTGAGACCCGCAAATCACCTCAAGTCTTTCTGGACGTCGAGGCCTTCAGCCGGTTAGAGGCCGAGCGCAAGACCATTCAGATGCGCACCGAAGAACTGCAGAGCCAGCGCAACACCCTGAGCAAACAAATTGGCCAGCTCAAGGCGCGCGGCGCAGCCGGGCAGGCAGAGGCCGATGCGGCGATGGCCACGGTGGCCGGCATCAAGGACGAACTCGAAGCCTCTGCCAAGCGCTTGGAGGCGCTGCAGGCGGAGCTGCAAAGTCTGCTGCTGGCAGTGCCCAACCTACCGCACGACAGCGTGCCGGTGGGTGAGGACGAGCATGGCAATGTGGTGGCGCGCAGCTGGGGCACGCCCAAGGCCTTTGACTTTCCCATCAAAGACCATGTGGACCTGGGCGAGCCGCTGGGGCTGGACTTTGGCCTGGGCGTCAAGCTCAGCGGCGCCCGCTTTACCGTGATGAAAGGCCCCATTGCCCGCCTGCACCGCGCCCTGGCGCAGTTCATGCTGGATGTGCAAACCCAGGAGCACGGCTACACCGAGTGCTACACGCCCTACATCGTGAATGCCGACACCCTGCGCGGCACCGGCCAGTTGCCCAAGTTTGAAGGCGACCTGTTTGCCGCCAAGAAGGGCGGCCAGGACGGCGAGGCCAGCGAGACTGCTGCGCTCTACCTGATTCCGACCAGCGAGGTCACGCTGACCAATTTTGTGCGCGATGAGGTGCTGCCCGAGTCGGTCCTGCCGATCCGCCTGACGGCGCACACCCCCTGCTTCCGTTCGGAAGCCGGCAGCGCCGGGCGCGATACACGCGGCCTGATCCGGCAGCACCAGTTTGACAAGGTGGAGATGGTGCAGATCGTGCACCCCGACACCAGCTACGCGGCGCTGGAAGTCATGACCGGCCACGCCGAGGCCATTCTGCAAAAGCTGGGCCTGCCCTACCGGGTCATGAGCCTGTGTACCGGTGATATGGGCTTTGGCGCCAGCAAGACCTACGACCTCGAGGTCTGGCTACCGGCCCAGAACACCTTTCGCGAGATCAGCTCGGTCTCCAACTGCGAGGCCTTTCAGGCTCGCCGCCTGCAGGCCCGCTTCAAAAACGCCCAGGGCAAGAACGAGCTGGTACACACCCTCAACGGCTCCGGCCTGGCCGTGGGCCGCACTCTGGTGGCGGTGCTGGAGAACTACCAGAACGCCGACGGTTCCATCAGCGTGCCCCGGGGGTGTCTGGCGCAAGGCAGACTGAGAAATACCCCACACACCTGATCTGGGTCATGCCAGCGTAGGGAGCGTGAAGGAGCAAGGTCCGCCAATTCTGGCTTCCCCATCTCATTGCGCCCCCACTGGCGCATTGAAAGGAAAGCGATGAACAAGCGGATTTTTTCTTTGGGGCTGCTCGCCGTTGCAGCGTTGGCAGCGACGGTGTCAGCCCAGGCGGCACCCGACGAGCTGCGCGTCATGGTGCACAGCTCCTTCTCCCTGCCCAAGCCCATGCTGGCGCAGTTTGAGAGCCAGTCCAATGTCAAGCTCAGCATCATCAAGGGCGGAGACGCCGGCGAGATGCTCAACAAGTTGATCCTCACCCGCGCCCAGCCAGTGGCCGACGTGGTTTACGGCATCGACAACGCGCTGGTGTTCAAGGCCCAGGCCGCTCAGGTGATCGAGCCCTACCCAAATGCCGCGATGCACGGCCCGGCGTCCGTGGCCCTGGGTCACGGCATGGTGCCGGTGGACTATGGCTATGTCAACCTGAACTACGACAAGGCCTGGGTGGCCAAAAGCGGCGTGCCCCTGCCCAAGAGCCTGGACGACCTGACCCAGCCCGACTACCGAGACTGGTTGCTGGTGCAAAATCCCGCCACCTCAAGCCCCGGCTACGCCTTTTTGCTGGCCACCGTGGCGGGCTTGGGCGAAGAAAAAGCCTTTGAATGGTGGGCCAAGATGCGCGCCAATGGCCTCAAGGTGACCAAGGGCTGGAGCGAGGCCTACAACACCGACTTCAGTCGCAACGGCGGCAAATACCCGCTGGTGGTCAGCTACGCCACCAGTCCGGCCGCCGAGGTGTTCTACAGCAAGGACAAGATCACCGAGTCGCCCACCGGCAACCTGTTTGTCAAGGGTGGCGTGTTCCGCCAGGTGGAGGGGGTGGCCTTGGTCAAGGGTGGCGGCCAACGCGCAGCGGCGGCCAAATTCATCGATTTCCTGCGTTCGGCGCCGGTACAAACTGCGCTGCAGACCAGCATGTGGATGTTCCCTGTGGAGCAGACTACGCCGCGCGCCGAGGTGATGCGCCACGGGCCCGAGCCCACGGCCTATGACAGCCTGAGTAACGAGGCGATTGCCGAGAAAGGCGCTCAGTGGGTCAGCCGCTGGACCCAGGTGGTGCTCAAGTAAATGCCAGGGGTGCCGCACCCGCCGGGCAGGCCATGAAAGGCCGGGGCTTGGCGTGGCTGGCGGCGCTGCCCTTGGCGGCACTGCTGCTGTTGCTGGTCGCGCCCCTCCTGCGCCTGGTTGTGGAAGGGTGGGGCGGTGCGGGCCAGGCGGCCCCGTCGATTTGGGCGATGTGGCAGGACGGCTACCTGCGCTGGCGCGTCGGCTGGTCGGTGCTGCAGGCGGCGGCGACTTGCGTGGCGGCCTTGGCGCTGGGCCTGCCGGTGGCCTGGGTGCTGGCGCGTTTTGAGTTTGCTGGCCGCGCGCTGAGCCTGCGGCTGCTCATGCTGCCCTTTGTGGTACCCACCCTGGTGGCAGCCATCGGCGTGCTGGCACTGTGGGGCCCGCACGGGCTGCTGGCCGGCCTGCTGGGTCTGGACTTGCAGGGCACGCCCTGGCTGCTGCTGTACGGCAACCTGTTTTTCAACCTGTGCCTGGTGGTGCGCGCTGCCGTTGAGGCGCTGGAGCGGGTCAGTGCGCGCCAGCTGGCGGCGGCCCGTTCGCTGGGTGCCACGCCCTGGCGGGCCTTTTGGCGCATTGAGTGGCCGGCGATTGCGCCCTGGCTGGCGTCTAGCCTGTGCCTGGTGTTTTTGTACTGTTTTGCTGGCTTTGGGCTGGCCTTGGTGCTGGGCGGTCAGCGCTATGCCACGGTCGAAGTGGAAATCTACACCCTGGTAGCGCACGAGCTCAAGCTGGCCGAAGCCAGCGCACTGGCCCTGGCCATGCTGCTGTTGACCGGCGGTGTGGCGCTGCTATATGCCGGTCTAGAGCGGCGGCTCGGAGCGCCCGCCCGCGTGGAGCCGGTACCGCGTCGCAAGCCGCGTGGGCTGGCTCAGTGGCTGGCCCTGGCCGCAGCGCTGGCGGTGCTGCTGCTGGTCTGTGCCGCGCCCCTGCTGGCCATCGTCTGGCGCGCGCTCCTGGCCGGGCCGGCGGCCTGGGCTGAACTTCTGGCGCCAGACACCCTGGCGGCTCTCTGGAACACCTTGCGCTTCTCGGCCTTGGCGTTGCTGTTTGCCACGTTGATCGGGCTGGCCCACGCCCTGTCAGCGCGGTCCGGCTTGCTGTGGCGCACGGCCAGTTACTTGCCCTTTGTGGTGTCGCCGGTGACGGTGGCTTTTGGCCTGTTGCTGCTCTATCCCGGCTGGACCGCCAGCCTGTCGCTCTTGCTGGCGGCCTATGCCTTGCTAGCCTATCCGTTTGTGACCCAGTCTCTCACTGCTGGGCTGGACAGC
>RFWA01000138.1 GCA_009922295.1 Betaproteobacteria bacterium | reverse complement strand
GCCCGAGCGTGGTCGGGTCAAAGGCGTTGATGGTTTTCATGGGGCGTGGCGGTCAGACTGTGGCGGATGAGTCTCGAGCAGCAAGTCGGCCGCAGCGGCAAGGCCACAGGTCATCAGGGCGCGCAAGCCGGCACTGGCCACCGTGTGGTTGCGCAAAATATAGTCTCGGTTGTCCGGGAACCACTGGGCACGCTGCTCGGTGATGCACAGCGTGATGGCGCAGCGCACCGCCGCCAGCAGCGGCACCAGCCGCAGCTCTTGGCTGGAGAGGGGGTTGGCCTGCTGGTACCCCTGCATGAATTCAAGCAGGCTGTCGATGCTGGGTTGGCCCTGCGCGTGGCACTGGTAAGAGGCCGCCACCGCCACATCAAACACGCGCGGGCCATGCAACATGTCGCCAAAGTCCAGCACGCCGCACACCTGGTCGGGGTTGGCGGGGTGGACCAGCAAGTTGTAGGGGTTGAAGTCGTTGTGCAGGAACTGCTGCGGCAGTGTGGGGATCTGCGGCTGGACTTATTGCACATACTGCGCAAACACCTGCTCGCCCCAGGCGCGGCTTTGGGCATCCTGGATCGCCGGCAACCAGCTTTGCAGCTCTGGCGTACGGTGAAGGTCCCACATCAAGGCCTCATTGCTGACCGGTGCGTGTGCAAAATCCTGCAACGCCCGGTCCAGTGCCGCCAAAGTGGCGCCGATCGAGCGCCGTTGCGCGGCGCTGGGCGGCGCCTCGTGCAGAGGCTGCCCGGGCAGATAGGCCAGCATTCGGGCAAGGCACAGGCCGTCGGGGCCGGGCAGGGCCAGCAGGTGCGCCCCATCGCGCCAGCGGTGGATGCGTTGCACTGGCAACTGTGGCGCCTGCTGCGCCAGGTAACTGAGGGCGGCGTTCTGCAAGGCCAGCGCCTGAGGGTTCTCGCGGGCGTCGCTAACCTTGAGCACATAGCACTCGGCTGAATCTGCCACTGTCACCAAAAAATTAAGGTCGCGTTCGCCGCTCAAGTGCCGTACCGAGCTGGCCTGCGGCAGGAACTGATCGCGGACCAGGGCTAGCAAGTCCTCCGGGCTGGCCATCAGCGCCTCAGCAGCTTGGGCCACAGCCAGTGCGGTAGCCGCAAGCCCGAGACAATCGCAACGCCCAGAATCACGATGGCGCCCCCGATCAGGTTGGGCGCGATCAGCGCTTCGCCCAGCACCAGCACAGCGGCAAAGACACCCACTACCGGCATCAGCAAGACGAAGGGCGTGACCTCATCAATGCGGTTGCGGGACAGCACCGAGTACCACAGCACATAGCCACAAAAAAAGCCGACCACGCTGAAGGTCAGGAAACCGGCCCATTGCAGGAGATTGGCGGTTTGTATGGCCTGCCACTGGCCGCCCTCCAGCAACAGGCTGGCCAGCAGGCACTGCGGCACGGCGTGCAGGGAAATGGCCCGCAGCAGCGGCAGGCCAGCATCGCGACTGAGTTTTTTCACCAGCACTTGGCCAAATCCCCAGACCCCGGCGCCAATAATCAGCATGGTCACGGGCAGCCAGGGCGGCGGCTGCTTGGGCAGCCCCACCACCATGGCCACGCCGGCAAACGCCACCGCTATGCCGAGGGCGCGCGCCAGGCTGAGCTCTTCCTTCAAGAGCCACCAGCCGAACAGCACGGCAATGGGCACCTGCACCTGGACCACCAAAATAGCCAGGCTGGCCGACACATGCCGGTAGCCGTAAAACCCCAGCCCCGCCTGGATGGTGACCACGCAACTGGTTATCAGCATCACGTGCCAGTGCGGCGTGAGCTGTCTGGACGGCCAGAGCGCGTTGATCACCAGGAAATTAGCAAGGTAAGTCAGGCCGACCATGAACAGCGGCGGAAAATGATCGATCGCGGGCTTGGCCATGGTGTAGCCAAGGCCCCAGCAAACCGGCACCAGGGCGGCACGTACGATGTCTTTGGGTGTCATAAGGGATCCATTTACGCCACGGCGGTGGCTCGCGCCATGGCGCCCCATTCTGCACCAGCCAGAGATAATGCTGAGCTTATGAACAAGCAACTGGCGAGACGACGGGTGGTGGTGGGCTTGAGTGGTGGGGTGGACTCGGCGGTCACCGCCTGGCTGCTCAAACAGCAGGGGCATGAGGTGCTTGGCATCTTCATGAAGAACTGGGAGGACGATGACGACAGTGCCTACTGCTCCTCCAACATCGACTTTGTGGACGCCGCTGCCGTGGCTGATGTGGTCGGCATCGAGATTGAGCACGTCAATTTCGCCGCTGAATACAAAGACCGGGTGTTTGCCGAGTTCCTGCGCGAGTACCAGGCTGGGCGCACGCCCAACCCCGACATCCTGTGCAATGCCGAGATCAAGTTCAAGTCTTTCCTGGACCACGCACTGCGCCTGGGGGCCGACCACATTGCCACCGGCCACTACGCCCGGGTTCGGCACAATGACACCACCGCCCGCTTTGAACTGCTCAAGGGACTGGACCCGGGCAAAGACCAAAGCTACTTTTTGCACCGCCTGACCCAGGCGCAACTGGCCAAGACCCTGTTCCCGATTGGGGAACTGCACAAGACTGAGGTGCGGCGACTGGCCGCTGAAATTGGGCTACCCAACGCCCGCAAAAAAGATTCCACCGGCATCTGCTTCATTGGCGAGCGCCCGTTTCGTGATTTTTTGAACCGCTACATCGCCAAAGAGCCCGGTGCCATCAAGGACGAGCGCGGGCGCACCGTGGGCCAGCACGTGGGCTTGAGCTTTTACACCCTGGGCCAGCGCCAGGGCCTGGGCATAGGCGGGCTCAAAGCCAAAGGCGCCCAGCGCGGTGGCGGCGAGCACGCGCCCTGGTTTGTGGCGCGCAAGGACATGGCCAGCAACACACTGTGGGTGGTGCAGGGCCATGAGCACCCCTGGCTGCAGTCGAGCCAGTTGCAGGCGCAAGACGCCAGCTGGATCGCCGGCCAGCCGTCGCCCGCTGGCGCCCTGGCGGCCAAGACCCGCTACCGGCAGACTGATGCGCCCTGCACCCTGCTGGCGCCCAGCATCAGCAGCTTTGCGCTGGACTTCAGCGCCCCGCAGTGGGCGGTGACGCCGGGCCAGTCTGCCGTGCTGTATGACGGCGAGGTGTGCTTAGGGGGTGGGGTAATTGGCGGCAACGGCCTGACTACTTAACCAAGGTCTTGGGACACGACCTAACGCGCCCGCTTCGTCTCACCGATCGCTTTTATGCCCAAACTGGACTTGAACTACCGGCTATGGCGTACGTTTTTCTGGGGCAAGGTCACTCAGAAGACCAGTCAAAAGGACAAAGATTTGTCTACCCAACGTTACAAAGACATGATGCTGACAAGGAACAAAAAATGAGCAGCAAAAAAATTATTACCCATCGGACCCCTGCTGATGGCAATATCTTCGCAGATCTTGGATTTGCGCCTGAAGAGGCCAAGAGGCTGCTGGCTGAAGCTGACCAGGCTATTGATGAAAAGCGGGCGATCAAACAAACGCTGATGACCGAAATTGTGAACTGGATCGATGCGCACAACTTAAAGCAGGCACAAGCTGCGGAGATTCTCGGTATCACGCGTCCCCGGGTGTCCGATGTTGTCAATCAGAAAACACCAAAGTTCACGGTCGACTCCTTGGTGGACATGGTTTTACGCACGGGTAAGCACGTTCAGCTATCGGTTCAATGAAGCTTCACGCGCGCTGCAGCGCAACGACCAGTGGCGGCAGGCCGGGATGTCGGCACCGGGGCCACTCATGCCTTCGCGCTTGCCCAGCAACTACATTTCCGGGGCAATGATGTCCAGCCAGTCTGCCGTGCTGTATGACGGCGAGGTGTGCTTAGCGGGCGGGGTAATTGGCGCGGCGCGTGGCAAAGGCCTTGCTAACTAACCGTTCAGGCACGCCCCTCATCAATGAGCGCCTTGAGGTCGACACCCGCCACTGGCTGACGCGAGCGCATGAAGGCGCGCATATTTTCTGCAGCAGTCGCAGCGCCCGAACGCTTATGGCCTTGTACTGGCACCAGATCTGCGACCGCCTTGCCCCGCAACAATTCCGGCAGCTTTGTCTTGGCCTCGTAAGACCCAACTTCGATATTCGTTTGGCTCACCCCTTTGGCGTTAGTAGACCAATATACAGACTAGTCTTGTCTTTGGCGGCCGAAAAGTCCGCAGCGTCCCTTTGTGTGTGATTCTCAGTTGTGAATTGGGGGTGCGGCGTCAACAGGCGGGTCAACAGGGGTTTGCCGAGGGCAATACGCACCCTGAAGGGTCTCAGATGTGTCGCAAGTTCAGCACCGAGACGTCCGTCAGGCCATCAGCGCCGCGCTTTGCGATGGCGGCTTTCATGGATCCGAAGGGCACGTGCTTCTTGGCCTGACCGAACATGCCCTTGAGGGCAGTCACATCACTTGTCGCCGCCACAAACTCGTAACGGCCAGGAGCGATCAGGACAAACTCAACACGGTCTCCGGCGTCCACCTTGAGGTCGCTGCGAACCTCGACGGGGATGGCGGCCTGAACTTGGAGCAGCGGAGCTTTTTCAGGGCGCTGGTCCGCTCTAAAACGGAATATCGTCGTCCATGTCGTCAAAACCGCTCGACGGCTTGGCCGCAGTCTGGGCGGGTGCCTGGCGCTGCGCTGGCGATGCAGGCCGGGACGCCGGCGCCGGGCGCGAGTAGCCGCCACCACCACCGCCGCCGTCATCCCCGGGGCCGCCCATGCCTTCGCGTTTGCCGAGCAACTGCATTTCAGTGGCGATGATGTCGACCGTGTTTTTCTCAACGCCGGCCTGGTCGGTGTACTTGCCGTACTTCAAGCGGCCTTCGACGTAGATGGGCTGGCCTTTCTTGACGTATTCGCCAGCGATTTCAGCCAGGCGGTCATAAAAGGTGACGCGGTGCCACTGGGTGTCTTCGATGGTTTCGCCGGAGTTTTTGTCCTTGCGCCGCGACGAGGTGGCCACGCTGACGTTGGCCACAGCCTGTCCGGAGGGCAGGTAACGAATTTCGGGGTCACGGCCGCAGTTGCCGACGAGAATGACTTTGTTGACCGATGCCATGGTGGGTTCCTCCAGAGTTTGCGCAATTATCCAGCCTTTGGGGCCGCGCGCGCCAGATCGGATGAGCAAACTCGCGGTAGAGTCCTGCTCCATGAGACGCCTTCCCCCCCTCAATGCCCTGCGCGCCTTTGAGGCATCCGCACGTACCGCCAGCTTTACCAAAGCCGGCGAGCTGCTGCATGTGACACAGGGCGCGGTCAGCCGCCAGATCAAACAATTGGAAGACTGGCTGGGCAAGCCGGTGTTCATTCGCCACTCCCACGGCCTGGTGTTGACGCCCGCAGGCAGCGTGCTGGCCAAAAGCATCGAGCAAGCCTTTGGCAACCTGGCCAATGCAGTCGACCAGATCCAGAACCTGGGCGCGCGCCAGCGCATTTCAGTCAATGTGCCAGAAACCTTTGCCTCGCGCTGGCTGGCGCCGCGCCTGCGCGGCTTTCACAGCCGGCACCCCGATATCGACCTGTCGATCACCACCAACGCCGTGGCCAGCCTGCGCGAGGCCCGGCAATATGATTGTTTGGTGATGTACCTGGCCGAGCCCTGGGCCTCCTGTGACTGCTGGCTGCTGCGCCAGGAGCAGCACATTGCGGTGGCCAGCCCGGAATTGTGGTCAGAGGGCCACCCCCCCAACCCGAACAAAGCCACCTTGCTGCACATATTGGCCGGCGCCAAGCGCTTGCCGGTGTGGGAAAACTGGCTGGCCTCCAAGGGCATGCGCCAGGTGGACGCCCGCCCCGGCATCGCGTTCTCCACCATGGACCAGGCCATCAACGCCGCCGTATCGGGCGCTGGGGTGGCGGTGGTCGATGCACCGATGGTGGAGCGCGACCTGCGCGACAACCGTCTGCGCCGGCTCGACGAGCACGAGCTCACCGGCCCCCAGGGCTACTGGTTTGTGGAGCCGCGCGAACGCGGTGTGCAAGACGCATCCCACAGCGCCGTGGTGGCGCTGTTCAAGGCCTGGTTGCTGGGGGTTAGCCGGGCTCAGTAGCCAGGGACGACCACGCCACGGCGGGGGATGATGCATGCGAAGCCCATTGCGCTTTACGCTCAATCTCGGTGAGTCAGTACAGGCTAGGCAAGGTAAAGCCTCTTGAGGTGATCTCACCAAAAACGGTCGTGTTAGTTCCTGTCAGGGTATCCAAGCTGTTGGTAACCGAGGCCCCCTCGCCCGCACTCAGGGTGCCCCCTGTGCTTGAGCCTGCGTCGACGTCAAAATTCATGGTTCCAGTGGAATTGCAATTGTTAGTTGGTGCAAATCGAATCTTACTGTCGGCAGAAGCGCCCGTGGGAAACGCCCAGTCGGTCGCTGTTGACGCAAGGCTCAATGTCTGACTTTGGAAGCGGTTATGCCCAGGGCTTTTGTTATTGCCTGGACCAGCCCAGTTACAAATTAACTCCCCCAAGCTTTCCCTCCGGAGCCCCTGCGACCAACCTCTCTGCACGACTTCCCCTACCGCCGAACGGATCGTCCGCCGCTGCGTTCATTGGTGCTCAGCCCCCATCTGCATCAATCGCA
>RFWA01000137.1 GCA_009922295.1 Betaproteobacteria bacterium | reverse complement strand
CCTTCGGCCGATGCGTCGAGCAAGGTGTAGCGCCCCGCGACCAGCATGGCATCGAGCACACCGCGCTGCATCAAAAGACCGGGCGCGTGGACGCCGTTGCTGCCCACGCTGATACCTCGCACTCGCCCTTGAGCGCGCAATTCGGCCAGGACCTCACAAGCCCCTGTGCATGCATCCAAGTGCTCATCGACGTCGTGAAGGTGCACCAGATCCAGATAGTCTGTGCGCAGGCGCTCGAAGCTGCGCTGCACCGAGGCGTGCGTGGCCTCACGGCTGAAGTCCCACACGTCGGCTGCTCGGAACCGGGTGGAGTTGGGTGGCGTAGCGCCTTGCCCGTAGGGCCGCGTCACGCCAGTCTTGGTGGTCAACACATAGTCGGTGCGCGGCAGCCCATCCAATGCCGCACCGAGTCGCTCTTCGCTCAATCCGCCGCCGTATAGGGGCGCTGTGTCGAAGACCCGGATACCACGTTCCCAAGCATGTTCGATCACCGCACGGGCGTTACGCTCGCCGTCCGCACCCGGCGCGGTCAAGGCCGCGCAGCCCAAGCCCAGACGAGGCCATGCAAGCGTCTCGCTGCTCATGACCTCACCATTCCCCATCGGATCACTGTCGCCCGCTCCAAAGTTGAAAACAGGAATCGGTCCATGAGCAGCCACAACACGCCAATGACCGCAATACCCATGATGATGGTCTCGGTCTGGTACCACTGCACCGCCTCGATGGTCATGTAGCCCAAACCGGAGGATCCAGCGATCATTTCTCCTGCCACCAGCGAACGCCAGCCGTAAGCCATGGACGTTCGAAATCCCAGAATGATCTGCGTCAGTGCGCCAGGCAGAACCAGGTTGAAAAACACCTGTGAGCCGCGCCCACCGTGACTACGCACCGCTCGGTAGAGTGTGTTGGGAATCGACTCGACGCCCATGATGGTGTTGTTGATCGAGGCGAAGAAGATCGCGTTGGCAATGATGAAGACCACCGCACCGTGTCCCAGGCCGAACCAAATGATGGCCAGTGGCACCCACGCAATGCCAGCAATGGACTGCAGAAAGGTCATGAGCGGTCGCAGGAGATCGGACACATGACGGTTCATGGCTACGGCGATACCGAGCGGAATGGCGATCAGGTTGCCGACCATGAATCCCATAGCCAACCGCCCCAGGCTGGAAAGGATGGCCTTGGCCAAGCTACCGTCGGACACCGCCTCGACAATGCGTTGACCCACCGTGGCAATCGAAGGCAACTTGTAGGCAGGATAGGTCAGAAGGTGCGGCACTGCAAACCAAACCAGCAGCAGCAGGAACGGTGGCAGAGCCATCAGCAGGATGTCGTTCATGCGGGACCGACTCGGCAGGGCGTTCATTCGCGCGTCTCCGCGGTGGTGATCAGGCCCCAGCGCTCGACCGTTGCCCGTTCAAGCGGCTTGAGATAGAAGTTGTTGATGAACAGCCATGCGAGGCCCATGACGATCATCCCGACAACAGTGCGTGCGGTCTGGTGGTAGGTGGTACCTTCGAAGATCATGAAACCGATGCCGGTCTTAGCCGAAATGATCTCGGCAAATACAAGGCCGCGGAACGCGAATCCTGCGCCCACGCGAAATCCGGTGATGATGGAAGGAAGCGCCGACGGCAGGATGACGTTGCTCAGCACCTGCCAACGGTTCGCCCCTAAGGCCTGCGCCGCATGGATGTAAACCTGAGGCACGCTGCGCACGCCGAGCAGCGTGTTGTACAGCACAGGGAAGAAAATCACATAAGACAGGGAGATCAGGATCGTCGTGTAGCCGTATCCCCACCAGATCACGAAGATTGGAATCCACGCCGCCTCGACGATCGAGAACAGAAAATTGATCGATGGCCCCAGCATTCTGCTGGCGGTCCGGTTTAGTCCAATAAGAAGACCGAAGCTGATGCCACTAGCGACCCCGATGCACACACCTGCGGCGTAACGACCTGCGCTATCTGACAGATAGACCGGGAGTATGCCCTTTTCGACCAGTTCGAAAGCGGCATGCCAGACGTCGATCGGACCCGGGTAATAGTAGGCATCCAGGCCGATCAGCGGTACCGATCCCTGCCATACAGCGATAAACAGCAGAATGCCAAGCATGCCCTTCAAGGCACGCGCTTGGCTGTGTGTCAGCCTCATGGCTTGCGTTGGGGCCGCACCGCTGCCACCCAGAAGGTCTGCGCCAGTGCGATCGCATTCTCTCGCGATACGTCATCAAGCAAAACGATCTTGCCTTCCACTTTCACAAGCCGCCCCAGGGCCTGGAGCCGGGTCTGGTGAAAGCTCTCAGGGTTGAAGCGGAGTTCAACTTCGAAATTGCTGCGCGCACCGGGCGCCGGTCGCGCATCCTCGGGCAGTTTGGCGGTACCCTGCAGTACCGACCAGAGGAAGAATGCCAGATACAGCGCCAGCACGAAGACACTCGCTGCAATCGGCTTGAAAAAGGGGTTTCGGATCAAATTTTGACTCCTGCTGCGCCGACAGGTAGCCTCACGCTGCGTCCTCAAGCCCGCGCACCAGCCGCGTGACACGCTCACGAAGTGCAAGGAACTCCGGGTTGGCGTTCATGGCCGTCCAGTTGCGCAGTTCACGTGCGATCGGCACGTCGACAACCGCCTTCACGCGGCCGGGACCGGGGGTCAGAATCGCCACACGATCCGCCAGAAATACCGCTTCTTCAACGCTGTGTGTGACGAACAGCACCGTCACGCGGTTGCTAGACCATAGCCTTACCAGTTCCTCCTGCAGCGTGAGGCGCGACTGCGCGTCGATGGCTGCAAAAGGCTCGTCCATCAGCATCACCTCGGGCTCGTTGGCCAGCGTGCGAGTCACGGCCGCACGTTGTTTCATTCCACCGGAGAGTTCGTGCGGGTACTTGTACGCAGCGTCAGCAAGGTTGGCCATGCTCAAAAAACGCAGCGCAATGGCATGGCGATCGGCCTTGGCGACGCCCTTGAACTTCAGGCCCAAGGCCACGTTGTCGATGACATTCATCCAGGGCAATAGCGCGTACTCCTGGAACACCACGCCGCGGTCGGCGCCCGGGCCCTGGATCGGCTTACCGTCCAGGGTCAGGGTCCCCTTTGAGGGCTTCAGGAAGCCAGCTATCGCCGCCAGCAGCGTGGATTTGCCACAGCCTGAGGGGCCAACCACGCATAGGAATTCTCGCTCTCGAACATCCAGAGAAAGGCCATCGACCGCGACGTGCCGTTCGCCACGCTCCTCGTTGAAATACGCCAAATGCAGATCCCGCATGCTGATGCGGATTGCTGGCTGCCCGGGCTCTGCGCTCATAGGCAGGTCTTCACTAGGGTGGCACGCGTGGGGCAATCCAGACTCACGGATAACGGCGATCCGCGGGAATTGGCTTGAGGTCAGAGAAGAACTGCGGTGCAGTACTCTCAGCGTGCTTCATGAATTGTGCATCGATGATGCTTGCTGGATCTAACGACTTGGCCATGCGTTTGTCTGCCACCAGCAACGGTATCGCAGTCTTGGCGAAGCCATCCAGCGTGTTCCTGGACAAGCGCATGTCAAAGATTGAGCGGCGTATGGCGGACTTCATCACATCAAGGTCTACGCCCTTGATCCAACGCATATTGACCTCGGCCGCCGCATCCGGATTTTGACGGACCCACTGTTCAGCCTCGGCAAAGGCGACCATGAAGCGCCTGAAGGCATCGGTGTTCTTGGCGACCTCGTCGCGCGTGGTGAGGATGGTGCCGGGGTCATAACAGGCGCTGCAATCGCCGCTTACGAGACGCAGCGCGTTGGGCACCCGCAATGTAGCCAGCGAGGCCCAGGGCTCGAAAGACGATACGGCGTCGACGTCGCCCTGTCTCAGGGCTGTCACCAAGTTAGCAGGCGACAGATTAACCAATGTGACATCGTCTTGCTTCATACCGTTTTGCAACAGTTTAGAAAGCACGTATGTTTCGGCCCCAGTGCCACGGGTCAAGCCGATTTTCTTGCCCTTAAGCGCCTTGAAGTCACCCTCCTTGGCGCCGGACGCCGGTGTGGTCACGATCGAGAGATTCGAGGCATAAAAAGGGTTGAGGGCATCGCCATGAAGATGACCGATCAAGACCAAGGGCTGGCCTCGCGAAGCGCCTGCCAGAAAAGGCGTGGAACCCATGATGTTGACGTTCTGCGCGTTGTTCAGTAGCCCGTTGAGCATGTCCACGCCAGACTCATACATGACGATCTTCACGTCCAGCCCATGCTTGGCAAATATCCCGCGTTCCAGGGCCACAAAGGCTGGCGCGTGGTCGGAGGCACCGGCCGCACCGACCTTGAAGGAAATCGGCGCCGCGGACTGCGCCATTGCCAGACTCGCCACACCCGCAGCGAACCATCCCAATGCAAGGGTCCGCCAAGTGCGCAACCACATATATTTTTCGGTCATTTCATGTCTCCTTGAACAAGGTGCTTGACGAACCATCTGATCCGCCTGAATTTATTCATATACGATCGCATCGTTCGTCAATGAATATTTTGGAGCTTACACTGCACGATCAGAAACGCGCCTTGGTGTTTACCCGAGGGGCGATTACCGAACTCGCGCGGCACGCGATTAACTGCAAAGTGCCCGGCCTTCAAAGCGATCAATCCCAAATCCATGTCGCCAACATCACGCAAAACCGCTTCCCCCAACAGTAAACCCGCCGATGACCAAGTAGATGCTCGCTACCGTGCGCCGGCGCTGGACAAGGGGCTGGACATCCTGGAGCTGTTGTGCGCGCAACCCGCCGCGCTGACCCGAGGAGAGATTGACAAAGCCTTGGGGCGACGGCCCAGCGAAGGCTACCGAATGCTTGAACGCCTTGTGGCGCGCCGTTACGTCACACGCTCTCTGGAGGGCGACAGGTACGCGCCAAGCCTCAAATTATTTTTGATGGCGCAACGACATCCGCCGGTGAACAGATTGATCGCACAGTCAAGCCCCTGGATGGAGGCTTTCGCCAAGCGCGCTGAGCAGTCATGTCATTTGGGCCTGTACGAGGACGGGAACATTCTCATCGTGGCGGAGACCGCCAGCCCAGGAAAACTTTCGCTATCGGTTCGACCAGGCTCATTGGTCAGTCTGGTGGACACGGGATCAGGACACGTGCTCCTGGCGTTTCAGACACCTGAGAACCGGGCACAACTCCTCTCGGCTCATCAACCCATAGAAGGAGAAACAGCGATCCCCCAACCGGAATTGGAATCTCGACTCAGCAGCGTTCGTAAAAATGGGTATTGGCAGGGCGATAGTCAACACGCGAAAGGCATCATTGACATCGCCGTCCCACTGCTTGGACCCGACGGCCATGCATTCGCGGCATTGACCTGCCCTTACATTACGCGCATTGACAACCACGTCAGCGCAAGTGCCGACCTTGCGCGTGCCTTGCTCCTTGATGCGGCACGGGGACTCAGCATGTCTTGAAATCGGTCCGCCTTCACGCCCTATTGGCCCAGAAGATGACCAGACCAGCGGTCTCAGCGTCTAGGACAGAGCGCCAACTTCAAACCGTCGCGCCGGCGTTCGGGTCTTTAGGATCGCCTTCTTTACGGGCCGGCGCCTTGATCAGGTCTTCGCGCTTGATGCCCAGCCACATGGCAATCGCCGCGGCCACAAAGACTGACGAATAGATGCCGAACAGAATGCCGATCGTCAGCGCCAAGGCAAAGTAGTGCAGTGTGGCGCCACCAAACAGCAGCATCGACAACACCATCAACTGGGTAGAGCCGTGCGTGATGATACCGCGGCCAGCACCGGGAGCGAGAACTCCCACTGAAAAAACGCAAAAAAGCCCAGGATGATGATGACGTCGTGCAAGTTGGCAACGATGGCCGCCACCGCGTACTTCCACTCGAAACGAATCGCCAAGTAGATCATGATGCCCACCACCACGCAGGCCAGTGCTTTCAGGCCGTCGGCGGCCAGTTCGTCCCCCACCTGCGGCCCGACAAATTCGGTACGGCGCATACTGGCAGAGGCATCGGTGGTCTTGAGTTCGGCCATCACCCGATCGCTCTGCTGTGCCGAGCTGACGCCCTTTTGCACCGGCATGCGGATCAGCACATCGCGCGCCGTGCCGAAATTTTGCACCTGCACATCGCTCAGGCCCAGCTTGGCCACGCTGGCGCGGATGGCATTCAGGTCCGCAGGTTGCGCGTAGCTGACCTCCATCAGCGTGCCGCCCGTGAACTCCACCGACAGGTGCAGGCCCCGGCTGAACAAAAAGAACACCGCCGCCAGAAAGGTCAGCAGCGATATCAGGTTGAACACCAGCGCATGGCGCATGAACGGGATGTCGCGCCGGATCTTGAAAAATTCCATGGTCGTTTCCTGTCAGGGGGCAGTGACTTGGTTGCCGGTGTCCGGCCGCCAGACGGTGCCGATCGACACACTCTTGAGTTTTTTCTGCCGGCCGTACCAGAGGTTAACCAGGCCGCGTGAGAAAAACACGCCAGAGAACATGCTGGTCAAAATGCCCAGGCAGTGCACTACGGCGAAGCCGCGCACCGGCCCGGAACCAAAGGCCAGCAAGGCCAAGCCGGCGATCAGGGTGGTGACGTTAGAGTCC
>RFWA01000136.1 GCA_009922295.1 Betaproteobacteria bacterium | reverse complement strand
GGCCCAGCCCCACAGCGCCATGTCCACCAGTGAGTAGCTGTTGCCCACCATATGGCTTTGTTTTGACAGGTGAGCTTCGATGATGTTCCAGTGCCGCCAGGCTTCGAAGTTATAACGGTCGACGGCATAGGGTATTGGCTCTGGCGCATAACGCTTGAAGTGAACCGCCTGGCCGCTATAGGGGCCGATGCCGCTGGCCACGAACATCAGCCACGACAACATTTCACCCTTCGCCTGAGGCGTGTTTGCGGGCAGGAACTGGCCGCTTTTTTCAGCCAGGTACAGCAGAATCGCGTTACTGTCAAAAACCACCACGCCGTCGTCCACGATGGCAGGCACCTTGGCATTTGGGTTGATCGCGGTGTACGCCGGCTCGTGTTGCTCCCCTTTGCGCGTGTCCACCGGGACAATTTCGTAGGGTAAACCGGATTCCTCCAGGAACAGCGCCACTTTGGCGGGGTTGGGTGCGAGATTGAAGTAGAACTTGATCATGGGGTTTTCTTTTTGGGTTGAGTCTGGGTGCCTATTGTCGGCGTAACCGCATTGACTTTATCGGACCGCCAAACCATTCACCCCCACTAAATCACCGCAGCCCCTCAATCCCTCCTGGTCCCTGGCTGGCCTAGGCGATTCACTTCATCATGTCTGGTCTAATCACGTTAACTAACGATCCAGCAAGAAATACGGTTGTCGCAAGCAGTGTCAGGAAACGCTTTGTCAGCCGTACCGATACCTTAGATAGGATTCAAAATGAAAAAAATTGCAGCAATATCTTTGGGCGTGCTCGCTGCGGTCACTGTTGCTTGGCTGGGTGCCGGCATATGGGTCGGGCAGCGCGCTCAAACAGCTTTACAGGAACTCAAAGACGGCCCCAGTAATGGCAAGTCTTCGGTGCGACTGACCCAGTTGAAACACGAAAGGGGTCTGTTCGGCGCCAAAGGTCAAGCTGAGTTGACATTCGAACCCGGTTGCGCCGCTGCAACGGGCGCAGAACAAGCCGCAAGCATCAGGATCAACTATTCCATGTCGCATCTCCTGCTGCCCACCAGCGTGGCACGCTTTGAGTGGCAGATCGATAAACCGGATGGTGTCCCTAATGACTCACGCGCAGTCTTAAGGGCATTCAGCTCTCTGACCGGTATGGGGACCGTGTCAATCAACGGCGCCATTCGCACGGATATGGCCCTGCCAGAAGTATCAGTACAGAGAACGGGCCACGCCTTGCAGATACCGCCCTCAAAGGGGTTTCTAACTATCGATGGTAAAGCGATGTCCTTTGGCTGGAAATTTGATCGCTGGGTCACTCGCGGCGATGGCCAGGCCATGGAGGCCAAGGATATCGTCATCGACATTGATCTCAAAAATCGCCACCTGGGGACAGGCTTTGTTCGCCTGGCTGCTGAGCAAGTCAGCTTGGGCATGGGCAGCTTGGAGGGCGTTTCACTGCGTTCTGAGGCTACTGAAAGAGGCGACCAAATCGACATCTCCGTAACACCATCGGTACGCCGCTTGAAAGCCGGCGACGTCGATCTCAGTGACCTGACATTGGAGATGGCACTCAAGGGCTTAGACACCCGAAGTGTGGAAACGCTGAGCCAGATCTACGCAGACAGTTGTGGGATGCAGTCACTGACAATGCAGGAAGGCCAAAAAGCGCGCGATGCCGCAGTAAAACTCTTGGTACGCGGTCTATCTTTGGGCGTTTCAAAAGTTAGCGGAAAAAGCGCTGACGGCGGCATTGCGGGTCAGTTGATGCTTATTCTGGACCCTTCCAAGGACGCTAATCCTTCGCTGGCAAGTCAATTCAAACTTCAAGGTCGCCTGGAAGTTAACGGTAACCTGGTACCGGCGCCACAACGTGAATTGGCCGTCCAATTGGGGATTGCCGTTGCCAAGGGCACAAATCTGACCTCGACTTTTGAATACGCCGATGGGCTACTCAAGGTCAATGACCTTGCGCATGACGCAAGCGCCTTGCTGGCAGCGCTCAAGTCAGCCGATGCCGAGCTCCAGGCACTGATGGTGGAGTGGAACCGCCCCCAAACCAAACAGCCCGCCCCGCAGGCCTTGAAGCAGGCTGGGGAAGCCACAACCCAAAATGCGCCTGCGATCGCACCCGCTGCAGACCCCGCGCTGGCGCCGCTTGACGGGCGTTGGTTCAGCGATGAAGGGAAATACGGTTACAGGTTGAGCGGCGGCATCGGAACGGTCACTGTCTCCAACAGCCCCAACTTCAAACCTGGCGATCAGATCGTCTTCTTGAAGCCGGCTGGTGAGACCCGGTTTGTGGGCGAGCAAGTCCAAGAAGATGGCAAGTCTTATCCTGTCTCCGTCAGCCTGATGCCCGATGGACGATTGGCCTTCCAAGGAGATCGCAACGTCAAGTGGACCATGCGGCGCGATGACTGATGCAAATCAACACAGATTTATCCCAAAAAATAGCGATTCACAGCGGTGAACTACCCTGGCTTGCGTCTCCGCTCAAAGGGGTTGACAGAAAAATGCTCGAACGCGATGGTGATGAAGTCGCCCGTGCAACCAGCATAGTGCGCTATGCGCCCAAATCAAGCTTCAGCCGCCACGAGCACGACCTGGGAGAAGAATTCCTGGTGCTCGAGGGCGTGTTCCAAGACGAACATGGCCAATATCCTGCCGGCACTTATGTCAAGAACCCATCTGGCTCATCCCATACACCATTTACAGGCACAGGCTGCACCTTGTTTGTCAAGCTCAGGTACCTTGATCCACAAGACACAGAACGGGTTGTGATCGACACCCAGTCATCGAGCTGGTTTGCCGGCATGGTGCCGGGACTGACCGTCTTGCCACTGTCCTCATTTGGAACCAAAAACACGGCCTTGGTCCGCTGGGCGCCGGGTACTTACTTCAACCCACACAGACATTTTGGTGGCGAAGAAATTCTTGTCATTGATGGCGTGTTTGAGGATGAGCATGGACGCTATCCCAAGGGAGTTTGGTTACGCAGCCCACATATGAGCGCACATAAACCGTTTAGCGTCGAGGGTTGCACGATCTTGGTTAAAACAGGGCATTTACTGTCAGACTGAGATTTGTCGATCAATCCTCCGGTAAATCAGCAGTCAACGATGTTTTCGCAGCCAGTCCCGGCGGCGGTGCCACAAGCGCATGCCCAGCAGAATGAGCGGGGACGCATGGAGCATGTATGGAGCTGCACCCCGATCACCGTGCCCGGTCTCTACCGTACGGCTGGCGGCTCCGAAATCGATCTGGTGCTGAAACTGCTCGAGTGCGAAGACCGGGCTATCGAAGTTAAACGCAGCCATGCGGCGAGGCCGGCGCGGACAACCATCCGCTCAGCCAAAATCCGTGAATGGTGCGGTCGTGCCGTGCCTTAGCCCAGCTTGATGTCGCGGGCGAACAGGTGGATCTGTCTTCAAGGTGATGAGCAGTGCGTGGGCTTTCTGCTCGGGTAAAACGACATTCATTCCAACCGAATAACGAATTTTTAGTTCTTCGGCATTCAAAACCCGTAAGAATCAGGTAGTACTTGTTACACGTCATATGATGACGAGCCGAGCCGAATCAGTAGCAAGTCACATTCGGACATACAAATAAACCAAGATGCATCAAACTCGGTAATTGCTGTATCCTGCCTCACCCGGCAGCATGGCTGGCATTTCTGGAAAACGGGGCAGGACTTGACCAAGCAGTCCGAGCGGCACGGAATCAAAATGATTGGGGCAGAAGATCAATAGCTTCGCCATCCCAGCGATAAGGATTACCCACCACCATGAAGACAGCCGACAAATTTTCCAGCCTCAGTACCGGCACCGGTTGCAGATTGCCGCGTCGCGCTTTGCTCACTGGGGTCGCGCTCCTGGCTGGCGCCTTCGGGTGGCAGGCAACGACGGGCCGGGCCAATGAAGTTGCAGTCCTTGTCCCGCCGCTAATTGACATTGGGGCTCGCCCAGCAGCACCTGCACCCGGCACCACCATGTCAGACACCGCCGTGCTCGCCGGGGGCTGCTTCTGGGGCGTTCAGGGCGTCTTCCAGCATGTCCTGGGCGTCACCCGCGCTATCTCGGGCTATGCCGGTGGCGATGCCCAAACTGCCAACTACGATGCCGTCGGTTCCGGGCGCACTGGCCATGCCGAGGCCGTGCGTATCAGCTTTGACCCGCTGCAGGTGAGTTTTGCGCAATTGCTGCAGATTTACTTCTCCGTCGCGCACGACCCAACGCAGCTCAACCGGCAGGGGCCGGACAGCGGCACGCAATACCGCTCTGCCGTGTTTGCCCAAAACGCCGAACAGGAGCGCATCGCCTGGGCCTATATCGCGCAGTTGAACCAGGCAAGCGTTTTTGGCAAACGCATTGCAACCACGGTGGAATTGAACAAACCGTTCTTTGATGCCGAGGCTTACCACCAGGATTACCTGGTGCTGAACCCCGATGAGCCCTACATCGTCATCAACGACTTGCCGAAGGTCGGCAATCTGAAGTTCTTGTTCCCCAGCAGTACCGCGTCGAACCCGTGCTGGTGGGCACGAAACCTCATGTCTGACGACAACCAGATCGATATCCCGGCGTCCTTTATCGCCCTATTTGTAGCACCTGGCCGGCAAAAACCAAGCGAACCACGCCATGTCGTGGCGGATCGGTACGAACTTTGCGAAGACATGGCCACCATGCTGACCGAGACGGCAAAGAATATGCAGTTCAGTTTGGGTATCTCGGAACATGAAGTTCTGGTGCGTACCCTGCGTGGCCTGACTGGCGACGATGCGGTGGTGACAATCTCTGAGGCGCAATGGGTGATGCAACGCTTGGCCGAATTATTGGAGTGGAGGGGTGATCCGGTGCTCTTGGCTTAAGAAGGGAATATTTGCTAGAAATATACTTTTTCTTGCCTTATACCGATAACCCCCCAATGCAAAGAGCTTAATTGGCGGTGGACAGGGATTAGAATCTGGGCCGTCAGTAATCCAGTAATCATTAAAGGGAACATTAAATGAGTAATTTGATAGAGCTCCAGGGTCAGATCGAGAAACTGCAAAAGCAGGCCAATGACATCAAAGCCCGCGAGTTTGACAAGACGGTCGCTGATATCAAAGCGCAGATGCTGGCCTTCGGTATTACCGCCAAAGACCTGACGGCCAAGAAAACCGTGGGTAAAGGCAAGGGCAGGGCGGTCAAGGCCGTTCGGGTTGCCAAAGGTGTGAGCGGCACCAAAAAGCCGGGAAAGCCAGTCGAAGCCAAATACCGCGGCCCTGCTGGCGAAAGCTGGTCTGGACGCGGTCTGATGCCAAAGTGGATGAAGGCGCTGGTTGCCGAGGGCAAGTCAAAACAGGATTTCGCGGTCTGATCAAGACAGAACAGCGGAACTTAACTTTGACGATGGCGCGTACGGAATTGCCGCCCACTTATCACTGACGCAATTTTGCGTCAGTGATAGAAGCCTAGACAAATAGCGAGTCTGGCGCCCAACAGAACCGAGGTCGGCTCTCAGGCACGAAGTCATCCAAGCGATGCATCGTGACCAAGCGCCTAGCGATGACCCGCAGCGACGTGCTCGATCAAAGTCAAAGGCGCGGTAACTGTCCCGGCTCACCTGCCGTCCAGCCACCCATCAAACACGCTGCTGACGTACTGCTTACCCAGCCTGGCAGTGAATACATGGAGTCAGTCATGGTAATACCGAGCCGCTTTCAGGCAAAGCCTGGTTAAGCACGACCGCCAACCTCGCCCCGGCCTGTTGCAGACGCTGTTCCATCAGCGGCGTGAAGCGCTGGACATAGGCCAGATCAACCAGCCGTCCCGGGTAAAAGCCTGCGAGCCCCACGATCCGGCACGACTCCTCTGCTGCCAGAACTGCCGTGGAGGCGGCCGCGTGACCATGGGCAAGCGCCAAACTTTTGTCACTCCTGCCACTGACCAGAAGCCGCGCCGTCATCACCTCGGTATTTTGATCCAGGGCCCGGATCAGAGCTGTTGCCGCCCCGGTCCTTCGCGTAGCCAGCATGTAGCGGCTGGTGCACATCAGCCTGCAGATGAACCAGGTACTTCAGCGCCCGGAGTCGAGACGCATCCGAGCCAGCTGCCGCCAGAATAATGGTCTGCCGGTCGATGGCAGCCACCACACACTGGCCATCTGGGCAATCCCGCTCAGCCGAGTAGGTGCAACTGCTTTTGGGAAAGTTGACGTAATGCCAGGGGGCGGTCGCAGGGTTGCGGTGCTCATCAGCCCAAGTGGAGATGCTGGCCATAGTTTGGCCGGGCTCTGTGGCAAGCAAACGGTCCACCTCGCGCCTGGCCCCAACGCTGAGCTGCGCCTGCGCCAGATTCGCCACCACCTGGTGCCCCTGGGTGCCCCACGCTTGGGCCGGGTTGGTTGTCAGATTTAGCACCAGCCAGGCCGCCGCCAGTGTCAACAAGGTGGCATTTCGCGACAACTGAACCGACAAGCTGGAAAGTGGCCAATACTGCATGAATCTCACGGTGAGCCCAACCAGTACCTACTTCGCCAGGCGTTGCAGCGCTGCTTCGATTTCTGCGCGGATTTCCTCTTCGCTGTTGAGGGGCGCAGTCGGGTCAGCCATCGGCGTGACAACATTCGTGACTGGATCCCAGTCGACTGCACCATAGATGGCCGGCTTGCCGGTCTTTCGTAGAAACTGGTCGTAGGCATCGCCGCTGGAATAGTGC
>RFWA01000135.1 GCA_009922295.1 Betaproteobacteria bacterium | reverse complement strand
TTTGACAGTCTCCAACTGTACAGAGCATCCCCCTAGAAGCCCTGGTTTCCCTGTGAGGCCGGGGCTTTTTTGTTTACTACGCCCCCTTACCGTAATCTTGAACCCTCGGTCTGGCGTGGGTGACAATCAAGCCTTAACTGCGCCCGTTTTTTCTCTCTGATGCACCCCTTAAACAAACTCCTGCGCTATGCCAGCGCCTACCGACGCGATTTCAAACTGGCGGCGCTGTACTCGGTATTGAATAAATTTTTTGACATCCTTCCTGAGGTGCTGATCGGCGCGGCGGTGGATGTGGTGGTTAAGGGGGAAGAAAGCTTTCTGGCGCGCCATGTGCTGGGCCTAATCGGCATCACCAACACTTGGGAGCAGTTGCTGGCGCTGGGTTTGTTCAACGTCCTGGTCTGGGCTGGCGAGTCTTTGTTTCAGTATTTGTACGAAGTGAAGTGGCGCCAGCTGGCGCAAAACCTGCAACACGATATGCGCCTGGACACCTACCGCCATGTGCAGCGTCTGGATATGACGTATTTTGAGAACCAACGTACTGGCAACCTCATGGCCATCCTTAATGACGACATCAATCAGATGGAGCGATTCTTGAATGGCGGCGCCAACCAAATCATTCAGGTGTTTTTCTCCTCGCTGATGGTCAGTGCTGTTTTCTTTTCCTTGCAATCGGAGATAGCGCTGATTGCTTTGCTCCCGGTGCCATTAATTTTGCTTGGCGCGTTCTGGTTTCAAAACCGATTGGCGCCGCGCTACGCCAAGGTGCGAGAGGCGGCGGGCGATGTGGGCGCGCGGCTCAATAATAATTTGTTGGGGCTGGCCACCATCAAAGCCTTTGCCACCGAGATCTTCGAGGCACGGCACATCGAAGAAGCGAGTAACCGCTACCGCCAGACCAATGCCGCCGCTATCCGCATCAGTGCCGCCATCACACCGGTCATCCGCATGGCAATTCTGGCCGGGTTTACCGCGACGCTCCTGTACGGCGGCTGGTTGACGCTGCACGGGCAATTGGCGGTGGGCGCTTTCTCGGTTCTGGTGTTTTTGACGCAGCGCCTGCTCTGGCCGCTGACCGGCCTTGCCGAAGTGGCCGATATGTACCAGCGCTCCATGGCCGCCATTGAGCGTGCTATGGGACTGCTGGGCACACCCATCGGCATCGCTTATGAAGGCAAACATTTTGCCAAGGAGACCGTCTCAGGCGAGATCCGCTTTGAAAACCTGGTTTTTTCTTATGCGGGCGCGGGAGATACGCCCACGCTGCACAACATCAGCCTGACCATTCCAGCAGGACAGACGGTGGCCTTTGTGGGTTCTACCGGTTCGGGCAAATCGACCCTGCTCAAGTTGCTACTCCGCTTTTACACGCCGCAGCAAGGGCGCATTCTGCTGGACGGCCAAGCGATTGACAGCCTTAATTTACAAGATTTGCGCCGCGCCATCGGTTATGTGGCACAGGACGCCTTTTTAAGCGACGCCAGCGTCGCCGACAACATTGCCTATGGCGAACAAGACCGCGCTGCTGTCAGCGATGAGGCAATTGCCGCAGCAGCCCGGGCCGCCGAGGCAACGGAATTTATTGAAAAACTGCCCCTGGGTTTCGCCACCCGGCTGGGCGAACGTGGTCAAAAGCTCTCGGGCGGGCAGCGCCAGCGACTGGCCTTGGCACGCGCAATTTTGAAAGACCCACCGATTTTGGTGCTGGACGAGGCCACCAGCGCAGTTGACAACGAGACCGAAGCGGCCATTCGGCGTTCGCTGGACGTGGTCAGCCAGCACCGGACCACCATCATGATTGCGCACCGCCTGTCCACGGTGCGTCAAGCGCATTGCATCCATCTGATGCAAGCCGGCCGTATCGTTGAAAGCGGCACCCACGATGAGCTTTTAGCGCAAGGCGGCGCCTATGCGGCGCTGTGGCGCTTGCAAACCGGCGAACGCTAATTTTTCTTGGCGCATACTTGCGGCCATTGCCTAGAACTCAAAAAAGGAATGTGTCATGAGCAAAATGGAAGAGCTGCTGCGCCAACAAGCTCAAATCGCCGCCGCGATTGAAACGGAAGCTGTACGCGCGCGGGACGAGGCAGCCAAAGGCGCGGCCCAGGCGCAGTACGACATGGCGGTGCTGATGCATTTTGCCCGGGGCGTACCCCAAAACTACGTTGAAGCCATGAAGCTCTACCAATTGGCGGCGGCACAGGGTCTGACCGAAGCACAACTCAACCTGGGCCTTATGTTTGAGAACGGGCAGGGCACCCCCGAAGATTTTGTGCAGGCTTTGACTTGGTACAAGCAAGCTGCCACCCACGGCAATGGCGAGGCGCAGTGGCGGCTGGGCATGTTGTGCGAACAAGGCAAGGGTGCCAAGCAGGATTTTCAGTTCGCCATGCAGTGCTACAAAATGGCCGCGGCCCACGGTTTGGCCGAGGCGCAGTTCGCCATAGGCCTGATGTATGAAAACCACCACGGCGTGGAGCGCGACTATGCCAAAGCGGCGGAATGGCACAAACAGGCCGCCGCGCAGGGCCATTTGGAAGCCAAAACTCGCTTGGGCCAGATTTACGAGCACGGCGTGGATATCAAGCAGGATTTTTCGCAAGCCATGCATTGGTTTCGCAGCGCGGCAGACGCCGGCTACACCACGGCGCAACTGCATGTGGGCTTGTTGTATGAGCACGGGCAGGGTGTGGCAGAGGATTTACATGAGGCGCTGCGCTGGTTCAAATTAGCCGCATCCAAAGGCAATGCCGACGCGCAGACCAAGATTGGCTTTATGTATAGCAATGGACGAGGTGTGAAACAAGACTATCACTTGGCCATGGACTGGTACCGGCTTGCAGCCGAAAAAGATCATGTCGGCGCCTTGTCCAACCTGGGCTTTATGTACGAGCATGGTCAGGGTGTCGAAGAAGATGAGTCACGGGCGCTGAACTATTACGTACGGGCTGCCAAAAAAGGCGATGCCTATGCCATCAAAAACCGCGATGTCATCCTGGCGCATCGGGCAGCACATGAATTGCACCAGGCGGAGCTGGAGGCGAAAAAGGCCGCCCTTGAGGCGCATAAGCCTAGCAAGTAATATCCGTCGCGCCCTTGGGTGGGTTGGCAAGAGGCCAGTAGACTGCCAATTTGAGACCAAAGTTGCGCTGATAGCTGCGAACCGGCCCGAGGCGCACCCGTCGCTTTCAGGTCTTTGACTGCGACTGCACCATTTTCATCGCGGAAGTGATCAGCGCCGACACCTCGCTCATGTTGCTCGGAACCACGAGTGTTGTTTTGGATTCCGACGCCACACGTGAGTAGGCTTCAATTGCTTTTTCTGCCACTTTAAGTTGCACCGCATAAGCGCCCCCTGGTTGGCGAATAGCTGCAGCAATGCGCTCGATCGCTAGTCCGGTCGCCTTGGCCACTTCCAGAATGGACTCGGCATCGCCCTGCGCCTTGTTGATGACGGCCTGCTTTTCTCCCTCTGAGCGGGCGATAAAAGCTGCGCGCTCGCCAGTAGCGATGTTGATCTGTTCTTGCCGTCGGCCCTCTGAGGCAGCAATCAGGGCGCGCTTCTCGCGCTCGGCGGTAATCTGTTGCTGCATGGCGTGCAGGATTTCTTTGGGCGGCGTCAGGTCCTTGATCTCGTAGCGAAGTACCTTAACGCCCCAGTTCAAGGCCGCTTCGTCGATGGCTTGAACCACCTGCGCGTTGATGATGTCGCGCTCTTCAAAAGTCTTGTCCAATTCAAGTTTACCGATCACCGAGCGCAGCGAGGTCTGCGCCAGTTGCGAAATCGCCATGATGTAGTTGCTGGAACCATAACTGGCGCGCATGGCATCTGTCACCTGGAAATACAAAATACCGTCAACTTGCAACTGGGTATTGTCCCGAGTGATGCAGACTTGGCTGGGGATGTCGAGCGGTATCTCCTTGAGTACATGCTTGTAGGCCACTTTGTCGATAAATGGCATCAAAAAGCTCAGCCCCGGGGTGAGTGTGCCGTTGTATTTGCCCAGGCGCTCCACCACCCAAGCGTGCTGCTGAGGCACCACCTTGACAGATTGCGTGACAAAAATGACCGCTATGACCAGCAAAATCAGGGCAATTTCCATGAGTACTCCAAAAAATCAAATAAGGGCTCAGGCCGGTCTAACAATCAGGCGGTTGCCCAAGACCTCGACAATCGTGCAAGCGCCGGTTACAGGGGTAACGCCTGGCGCAATCACCACCTGCCAGTTGGCGCCGCGGTATTTGACACTGGCATGGCCCTGCTCATCCCAGGCGTCGATGTGCACAGTTTCGCCCACATCCAGGTTGACATCCGGGTTGGCTGAAGCGCGTGGCTCGGACGGTCGGCGTTGTCGATAAGCGCGCCAAGCGATCACTGCGCCACCTCCCACCCCCGCCGCCACCATTACTTGGGTGCTCAGGCCGGCACCCAACATAGCGGACACCGCAGCGGCAGCGAGCCCAATGGCCATCATCAACAGGTAAAACGTGCCTGAGAGCAATTCGACCGCGATCACCGCCCCAGCCATCACCCACCAGACCGTTGATTCCGCCATATTCATCCTTAATTGTGTGCCGATCGCCACATTCTCAGGCAAAAGGATGGCCGCGCAATGGGCTGGCCACGATATGTCCTTACACTTCGCGCCTTATTGATGTTTTTAGCGCGCTTTGGAGTGCCCCATGAAGTTCCGTTTTCCTATTGTGATCATCGACGAAGATTTTCGGTCCGAAAACACGTCGGGCCTGGGCATCCGCGCCTTGGCTCAGGCCATCGAGTCTGAGGGTTTCGAGGTGTTGGGGGTGACCAGCTACGGCGATCTGAGCCAGTTTGCTCAGCAACAGAGCCGTGCCAGCACCTTCATTCTGTCCATCGATGACGAGGAGTTCACGCCCGGGCCCGACCTGGACCCGGCTGTTCTGAACCTGCGTCACTTCATCACAGAGGTGCGCCGCAAAAACCTGGATGTGCCGATTTACGTCTATGGCGAGACCAAGACCTCGCGCCATATCCCGAACGACATCCTGCGCGAATTGCATGGTTTTATCCACATGTTTGAGGACACGCCAGAGTTTGTGTCACGCCACATCATCCGCGAAGCCAAGAGTTATTTGGAAAGTGTTCAGCCGCCTTTCTTCAAGGCCCTGCTCGATTACGCCGAGGACGGGTCCTACTCCTGGCACTGCCCTGGCCACTCGGGCGGCGTCGCGTTTCTGAAAAGCCCGGTGGGGCAGATGTTCCATCAGTTTTTTGGCGAGAACATGCTGCGTGCCGACGTATGCAATGCGGTGGAAGAGTTGGGTCAGTTGCTTGACCATACCGGGCCGGTGGCGGCATCCGAGCGTAATGCCGCGCGCATTTTTAATGCCGACCACTGTTTTTTCGTGACCAACGGCACCAGCACCAGCAACAAGATGGTCTGGCATCACACCGTAGCGCCCAACGATGTCGTGGTTGTAGACCGCAATTGCCACAAATCGATTCTGCATGCGATCATCATGACCGGGGCGATTCCGGTGTTTCTTAAACCCACCCGCAACCACTTCGGCATCATCGGGCCGATTCCAAAAAGTGAGTTTGAACCAGCGGCCATCAGGGCCAAGATCAAGGCCAACCCCTTGGTGCAGGCGCATTTGGCCGATGTCGACATCAGCGCGATCAAACCCCGTGTATTGACCCTGACTCAGTCCACTTATGACGGCGTGTTGTACAACACCGAAACCGTCAAAAACATGCTCGATGGGTACGTGGAAAACATCCATTTTGACGAGGCCTGGCTCCCGCACGCCGCCTTTCACCCGTTTTACGGCACCTACCATTCCATGGGCAAGAACCGCCCGCGTCCCAAGCAGGCGATGGTTTACGCTACCCAATCCATTCACAAACTGCTGGCCGGGATCAGTCAGGCCAGCCACGTCTTGGTACAGGATTCTCAAACGGTCAAGTTGGACAAACATCTGTTCAACGAGGCCTATCTGATGCACACCAGCACCTCGCCACAGTACAGCATCATTGCCAGTTGCGACGTGGCGGCGGCCATGATGGAGCCGCCCGGCGGTACCGCATTGGTCGAAGAAAGCATCGCAGAGGCCCTGGATTTCCGCCGCGCCATGCGCAAGGTGGACGAGGAATACGGTGACGACTGGTGGTTCAAGGTCTGGGGACCTGACACACTGGTGGACGAGGGCATTGGTCGGGCCGACAGCTGGATCATCAAAGGCGAATCACGCAACGCCAAGGCTGGCGTGAACTGGCATGGCTTTGGCAAGATGGCGGCGGGTTTCAATATGCTTGACCCGATCAAGTCCACCATCGTCACACCGGGCATGGACCTGAACGGCAAATTCGCCAAGACCGGTATCCCGGCCAGCGTGGTGACCAAGTTCCTGGCCGAGCATGGTGTGGTGGTGGAAAAGACCGGCCTTTATAGCTTCTTCATCATGTTCACCATCGGCATCACCAAGGGCCGCTGGAACAGCATGCTGACTGCGTTGCAGCAGTTCAAGGACGACTACGCCAAGAATCAGCCAATGTGGCGCATCCTGCCCGAGTTCTGTCAGAAGTACCCGCGGTACGAACGCATGGGCCTGCGTGATCTTTGCCAGCATATCCATGAGCTTTACGCCAAGTACGACATTGCCCGTCTGACCACCGAGATGTACCTGAGCGATCTTGCGCCTGCCATGAAACCGAGCGACGCCTACGCCCACATAGCGCTACGCAAAACTGAGCGGGTTGAGATCGATGC
>RFWA01000134.1 GCA_009922295.1 Betaproteobacteria bacterium | reverse complement strand
GCGCTCCGTCGCTCCACCAAAGCGCTGACCATGGACTTGCTGATGCATGCGGGGCCTTTGCATGATGAGTTGGCCCGAATGAGCCTGGAATCAGCCAAACCACTGATGGGGTCTTCTGCGAACCTTTCAGGTTCAGGCAGTAAATTCAGACTGGAAGATGTCCAGGAATCATTGAGGCAAGGCTGTGATCTGGTTCTCGACTATGGCACATCGCGCTACATCAATGCCATGCAAATGGGCAGCACGATCATCGAATTACCAAGTTGGAAAATACTCCGCTGGGGTGGTTGCTTTGAAGAACAGGCCCGCTTGGTCCTAAAGCATTTTGGCGTCAGTCTTGAGCCGCGCCCAGACTCTGGGCCATGGACGCTGGTGTGATGCAACGGCAAGTAAATCGTATTGACCATGGCACTTGAGCATTTGACCGTCCTGGACCTGACCCACATGCTGTCTGGACCTTACGGCACCATGATGCTCGCAGACTTAGGCGCTCGCACCATCAAGATAGAGCCGCCGGGATCAGGTGAGGCGACCCGACGCCTGCTCGAGCACGATAAGGACTACGCGGCGGATGGCATGGGGGCCTACTTCCTCACGCTCAACCGGAACAAAGAGAGCGTGTGTATCGATTTGAAGAGCCAAGAGGGCCGGCAGGTATTCCTGGATCTGGTGCGTTTGGCGGATGTGGTGTTCGATAATTTCAGCGTCGGTGTGACCCAGCGACTCGGGATTGACCATGCGGTACTGGCCGGCGTCAATCCAAGAATCATTACCTGCTCTGTGACAGGGTTTGGCGAGACTGGTCCGGACGTCCATCGGCCGGCCTTCGACCAAGTGGTGCAGGCCATGGGTGGTGGCATGTCCATCACCGGAACACCCGAGACCGGACCGACCCGCAGTGGCATCCCAATCGGCGATTTGGGCGGCGGCATATTTGGCACGCTGGGTGTCCTGGCTGCAGTCGCAGAGCGGGAGCGCACTGGCAGGGGGCAGCATGTGGATGTCGCTATGCTGGATGCCCAAATCTCCATGCTCAATTACATGGCGACCATGAGCCTGATGTCAGACATCGTGCCGCAAGGCGCGGGCAATGGCCATTTTGTGCATGTGCCCTACAACAGCTACCCGACGTCCGATGGCCATATTATCGTGGCCTGTATTGGGGACCCCTTCTTTATGCGTTTTGTGGATTTCATTGACATCCCTGAACTGAAGAATCCTGAATTGACAGCGCAACCGGTTCGTTTCGCGATGAAGGCCGAGATCGATGCCCTGATTGCCGCCAAACTGCGGACGCAGACGACGGCCTATTGGCAGGGGGCACTTGACGCGGTCAGGATACCCAATGGTCCCGTGAACAATTTCGCGCAAGCCTTGAACAGCGCGCAAGTCAGGGCCAGGCAGATGGTTGTATCCGTTGAGCTGAAAAATGGGCAGTCAGTGGAAATGCCTGGTAACCCTATCAAATTGTCGAACACGACAGAACCGCGATTCACCTGCCCACCCGGACTGGGCGAACACACTGAGAGCGTGCTGCGCGAACTTGGGGGCTACAGCACAGAAAAGTTGACGCACTTGAAGCTAGCGGGCGCGATAGCCTGAGGCGAAGCTGTGGAGTCGATCTGGATCACTGACGTCTCCCCGCGGGACGGACTGCAAAACCAGCCGAAACATTTATCAACCCACGAAAAGCTGGCGTTGATACGCCTGTTGGTTGCGGCGGGCTTGGAGCGGATCGAGGTCACCAGTTTTGTCTCTCCATCGGCAGTGCCTCAAATGGCGGATGCTGCCGATCTGCTTTCGCTTGTGATTTCGGAGTTTCCAAAGCTGCAGTCGACGGTCCTTGTGCCTAACCTTAAGGGCTTGGAGCGTGCCCGTCTTGCAGGGGCAAGCGAAATATCGGTGGTGCTTGCAGCAACTGACACCATGAACCGCAAAAACATCAATCAGAGCTTGGCGGATGCGACGCGGAATTGTCAGGACACTGTCCGTGCGGCGAAGGCAATGGGGATGCGCACTCGGACGTATCTTGCCGTTGCCTTTGATTGTCCCTTTGAAGGTGTCACGCCAGTTCCGACGCTTTTGGCTCTGGCGCAACAGATGCAGGCTGTCCAAGTGGATGAAATTGTGATCGCGGACACGATTGGCTCTGCCACCCCCGGCAGAGTGCGCGATTGTCTGAGCGTGCTGGGCTGGGCGATCCCGATGAATCAGTTGGCGATGCACTTCCACGACACCCGGGGCCTGGCTGTGGCCAATACCTGGGCCGCGCTGGAGGCCGGTATTCGTCGTTTTGATGCGAGCGCCGGTGGTCTTGGTGGTTGCCCATTTGCACCCGGCGCGGCAGGTAATCTGGCCACAGAGGATCTGGTGTTGATGGCTCAGGGGAGTGGGTTCCAGACGAACATTGACCTAGGCAGGTTACTCGACGTGATCGAGTTCGCACAGCATAAGATGGATCGTCCGTTGGGTGGACGATCCTATTCATGGCTCGCGCTTCAAAAACAAAAAGGTGATCTTGACCCGCGCGGGCTGTCCCAAGGTCAATCAGACGCCTAGAGCTGGATCGGTTGGCGTGGGCTGATGGCCAGGATTCGTGATGTTTTTTGCCAGGGCGCAGGCACTATCATCGAGGCTACCAAGACCACACTATTTGGAGATGTTATGACCCACTCTTGCCGACCAGCGCTTGCAGCGCTAGCCTCATTTATTGTACTGTCACTCATGGCCCCGCTGTCCGCATTCGGACAGGCCTGGCCCACCAAGCAGCCGATCAAGCTGGTGGCGGTGTTTCCGCCTGGCGGCTCGGTGGACCAGGTGGCGCGGCTGCTGGCGCCCGCTTTGTCGCAGCAACTTGGCCAATCGGTGGTCGTAGAGAACAAGGGTGGGGCCTCGGGCTCGATTGGCGCCGCGGCCGTGGCAGCGGCGGCGCCCGATGGTTACACCTTTGCCGTGGTGTTTGACAGCCATGGCGTCAACCCCAGCCTGATCCCGAGTATGCCATTTGACTCCAAAAAGGACCTAAGCCCTGTGGTGCTGATCGGTACCGCACCGATGGTCTTAGGCACACCCGCTGGTTCGGACTTCAAGACGCTGGCGGATGTTGTGGCGGCCGCCCGCAGCCCTAAAGGTGCCAGCTATGGCACCATCGGCTCGGGCAGCCTGGGGCATTTGGCCATGGCGCTCCTGGGCAAGGCCAACGGGCTTGATTTTCAGCACATTCCCTACAAAGGCGGCGGACCCTTGATGAACGATGCGGTGGCGGGCCATGTGCCGTTGGCGATTGGCTCGGTATTTTTGCTCAAGCCCTTTATTGACAGCAAACGTTTGCGGCCGTTGGCGGTGACCACCAGCAAGCGCTCCCCAGATCTGCCTGACGTGCCGACTCTGGCTGAACTGGGTTTTGCAGGCTTTGAAGCCCCAGCCTGGTGGGCGGTGCTAGCCCCGGCCCGCACGCCGCCAGACATCATGGCCAAAATGAACGACGCGCTGAATAAGGCCATGAAAACGCCTGATTTGGCCAAGCGCCTTGATGCCCAGGGTATCGATGTGGTGGGTGGTGCGTCAGAGGCGGCGCGGGTCTTTATCGAACGCCAGATGGACGTCTGGGGGAAAGTGGTCAAAGACAATAACATCAAGGCCGACTAGCATCGACCGACGCCCCTGAAGGCCGACCGGCGCAGCAACACTGAGGATCAGGCCTCCGGCGTGATTCCGAGCGCCACCAGAAAGCGTGCCACCATGTTGTAGGTGGCAATGGCGCTGGTTAATTCCACAATTTGGGTCTCGTCAAAATGGTCGCGCAGCGCCTGGAATACTTCGTCGCTCACTTTGACGTCGATCGTCATCTGCGCCGCATAGCGTACAACCAGAATTTCTTGTTTGCCTAGCGTTGGCTCATGGTCGTTGCCATACCGGTCGGCGTGCAGCAGGCGCTGCAGGGCGTCCAGCTCATGCTGAGTGCCTCCAGCGGCTAAAAAATCGGGCGCATGGTGGTGGTATTCGTACTCGGCGCCGGTCAGTAGCGCCACGGTGCAAATGCCCAGTTCGCGCAGCTTTCGGCTGGTCGGCAGTTCTGTGCGCACCGCTTTAAGGTAAACATTCCAGCCGCGCGCCACCGGTTCGCTCCAGAGCAGGGCTTTGTCCAGGTTCAGCAGCGCGCCGCCACGGCGTGCCAGGATGGCGTCCACCAGCGCCTGCGGCTGAGGTTTGAGTTCTGGGGTCCAGTCGGGGATTCGCATGAGCAGCGCTACCTTGCAGTGATAAAAGGTCAAGGATAAGCGGATAATTCCATCATGCGAATCCCATTCACGAAAATGCAGGGAGCGGGCAATGACTTTGTCGTGCTGGACGAGACTCGGCAGCGCTTTGGCCTGACGCGTTCGCAGTACCGCTGGCTGGCTGACCGGCATTTTGGGGTGGGCGCAGATCAAATTCTCAGCGTCCGACCTTCTCCGGTGGCAGGCATTGATTTTGAGTACCTGATTCACAACGCTGACGGCGCCGAGGTTGAACAATGTGGCAATGGCGCGCGTTGTTTTGCCCGTTTTGTGCATGAGCGGGGTTTGAGCCCTAAGACGACTTTGCGGGTGCAGACCCTGGCTGGCGTGATTGAGCCCCAGCTGCACTTAGATGGCCGCGTTACGGTGGATATGGGGCGGCCGGTGTTCGCGCCAGCCGAGGTGCCCTTTGACGCCGACGGACTGCAAGCGCAACCGCGAGGCGACTGGCAGCAGTGGCCGATTGATCTGTCCGGAAGTAAGGTCTGGCTGGCGGTATTATCCATGGGCAATCCGCACGCGGTGCAACTGGTGGACGACGTTGACACCGCGCCCGTGGCGCAACAAGGCCCCCTGATTGAGCATCACGTCCGTTTCGTACGCCGTGTCAACGCCGGATTTTTACAGGTGCTAAACCGTCGTCACGTGCGCTTGCGCGTGTACGAGCGCGGTGCGGGTGAGACACTCGCCTGTGGCTCTGGCGCCTGCGCGGCAGTGGTGGCCGGGATCCGGCTCGGTTTGCTTGACCATAGTGTTGACGTTCAGGCACGGGGCGGGCTTCTGACCGTTTCCTGGGCAGGAAATGCCGCACACGTGCTGATGACAGGCCCTGCCACCACGGTTTTTCAAGGCGATATTGACCTCCCTGACCTCTTATGACCACACCCCTGACCCACCCCATTACAGAAGACGACATTGCCGATTACCTGGGCAGCAACCCGGAGTTTTTCGAACGCCACGCCGAGCTGTTGGCCGCGGTGCACTTGAGCAGCCCGCACAACCAGCGTGCGGTCAGTTTGCAGGAGCGTCAGGCCGAAATGCTGCGTGAGAAAATCAAGGTGCTGGAGCACCGCATGATGGACATGATTCGGCATGGCAACGAGAACGTGATGCTGTCCGGGCGCCTGCTTCGCTGGGCTGCCAGCCTGTTCAGCGTCGCGGATGCTGCTGAGTTGCCGGCCCAGATCGCCAGTGACATCGCCAACCGGTTTGCTGTGCCTCAGGTGGCGCTGCGGGTCTGGGATGTGGCACCTGCGATGGCGCAATCGACTTTTGCCCTGGGCGTGAGTGCCGAGGTCAAGCAGTTTGCCGAGTCACTCAGCGAGCCATTTTGCGGCCTCAACACAGGCTTTGAGGTGACCGACTGGCTGTCCGACCCAGCAGCGGCAGCCTCCTTGGCGATTTTGCCGTTGCGCGGGTTGACGGCTGGCGCTGGGCTCGGGCCTTTGATTGGTCTGTTGGTCTTGGCGTCGCCCGATTCCCAGCGCTTCAACAGTGCGATGGGCACCGAGTTTCTGGAGCGCATCGCCGAACTCTGCGGTGCCGCTTTGGCGCGGCTGCGCCCGGCCTGACGCTGGCCTGGCGCATGGTCCACGATCAGGACGCCGCGCTGATCGAGCGCTACCTGACGCATGTCCGGGTGGAAAAGCGGCTCGCCAGCCGCACCGTCACCCTGTACACGATTGATCTGCTCAAACTCGTCGAGTTCGCCAACCAGGGGGAGCTCACTCTGACGCAGGTGCAAAACCACCATGTCCGGCGCTGGGTGGCGCAAATGCATGCCGGCGGTCGAAGTGGCCGCGGAATCGCGCTAATCCTGTCGGGTTGGCGCGGCTTTTACGCATGGCTTGGGCGCGAGGGGCTGGTTGGTGCCAACCCGGTGCAGGACGTGCGCGCACCAAAGGCTGGCAAGCCCCTGCCCAAGGCGCTGGGCGTGGACCAGGCGATGCAGCTGGCAGACTATAAAGACAGCCCCGACAGCCCCTGGCTGGCCGCGCGCGACAGTGCCATGGTGGAGTTGCTCTACGGTAGCGGCCTGCGAGTGGGTGAATTGATCGGGCTGGATGTGGCAGCAAGCACACAGGCGCGCGGTTGGATCGACCTGGCATCTGCCGAGGCCAATGTGCTGGGCAAGGGCGGCAAGCGGCGCACCGTACCGGTGGGAGCTCAGGCCCTGTCTGCGCTGAAGCATTGGCTGGTGTTGCGGGGTGATGCGCTCACGCGAAAATCGGCCGCCTCTCAAACAGCGTTGTTTATTGGTCGGAACGGCACCCGACTCACCGCCCAATCGATCTGGCTGCGGCTGAGTCGGCGTAGCTTGCAGGCTGGGCTGGCTGCGCCTGTGCACCCCCACATGCTGCGTCACTCTTTTGCCAGCCATCTACTGCAGTCCAGCAGCGACCTGCGTGCGGTGCAGGAACTGCTGGGCCATGCGAATATCAGCACTACCCAGGTCTATACCCGGCTCGATTTTCAGCATCTGGCCCGGGCCTATGACGCCGCACACCCTAGGGCC
>RFWA01000133.1 GCA_009922295.1 Betaproteobacteria bacterium | reverse complement strand
GACCCGCTCAACAACATTGTCTCGGCCGTTAAAAACGCGCTGGAGCAAACCCCGCCCGAGCTCGGTGCCGACATCGCAGACCGAGGCATGATGCTCACCGGTGGTGGCGCCCTGCTGCGCGACCTGGATCGCCTGCTGGCCGAAGAAACCGGCCTGCCCGTGCTGGTGGCGGAAGACCCGTTGACCTGCGTGGTGCGCGGCTGCGGCATTGCGCTGGAGCGCATGGATCGCCTGGGCTCGATCTTCACCAGCGAATAGCAGGCGGTTGCGGCGATGCCTCTCGGTACGCTGGACAGAACGCCTCCTCCTTTTTTCAGGCAAGGGCCGTCAGCACTGACGCGGCTGGCGTTTTTCAGTCTGCTCGCCATCGTCTTGATGGTGGCTGACACGCGCTACCAGGTCGCACGGCCGCTGCGGGCCAGCATCGCCACGGTGCTGTACCCTTTGCAATGGCTGGTCATGCGGCCCGTGGCCTGGGCCCAGGAGGGCAATGACTATTTTGAATCCCTCCAAACCGCCCAGACCGCCTTGACAACTGCCGAGAAGAAACTGAACCTGCAGTCGCAGCGAGCGGGGCAAGTGGAGCAACTCAGCATTGAGAACAACCGCTTGCGCCAACTTCTGGGGCTGCGTGAGCGGCTGAACACACCCGGTCAGGCGGCCCAGGTGCTGTACGACGCGGCCGACCCGTACACCCGCAAGGTGATCATCGACCGCGGCATGGTCCATGGGGTGGCCACCGGCTCGCCCGTGCTGGACGAAACCGGCGTGTTGGGTCAAGTAACCCGTGTCTACCCCTTGGTGAGTGAGGTGACCCTGGTGACCGACCGGGACCAGGCGATCTCGGTGCTCAACACCCGTACTGGCGCGCGTGGCTTGGCATTTGGTGACCCCGCGTCACGTGGTGGCGCGCTGGAGCTGCGCTTTATGGCCGCCAACGCCGACGTTCAGGTCGGCGACCTCCTTAGCACCAGTGGCGTTGACGGCGTCTTCCCGGCCGGGCTGCAGGTGGCGAGGGTGGAGAAAATTGAGCGCCGTGTGGATACCGCTTTTGCCCGTATCAGCTGTCAGCCCCTGGCCCTGGTGAGTGGGGTTGAGCATGTGATGGTGCTGACACCCTTGGCGGTGCCAGCACCGCCGCCGGACCAAACCCGCACCGGGTCAGTGCTACCCAGAATAGGGGGCCGTAGATGATCATGCGCCCCGGCCAGCAGCTGCTGCTGCCAGCCCAACCCCTGTTCATTTGGGGCTCGCTGACGGCCGCACTGTGCATGACTATGTTGCTCAACATGGGACTGTGGGGCCGCGCCGCCTGGGTGCCGGATGTGCTGGCCTTGGTGACGGTTTTCTGGATCGTGCACCAACCGCACCGGGTGGGCATGGGCTGGGCCTTCCTCTTTGGCTTGCTGCTCGATGTGCACCAGGGCTCGATGCTGGGCCAGCACGCCCTGGCCTACACCGCCATGGGCTATCTTGCCATTGCGCTGCAGCGACGACTGCCCTGGTTCACCGTTCCGTCGCAAGCCTTGCAGATTCTGCCCCTGTTCTTGCTGGCGCATGCCCTGGAGTTGAGCGTGCGCATGGCGGCGGGCGGCGCCTTTCCCGGGCTGGCGATCCTGCTGGCGCCGCTGCTAGAAGCATTGCTGTGGCCACTGGTCAGCGTTCTGCTGTTGCTGCCGCAGCGCAGGGCCCCTGACCCTGACGCGCACCGGCCGCTCTAGCCTGCACCAGCGAGACGCCAACCACCATGACTGAGCTGCGCAACGTCGAGGCTGACCTGGGTCGCTTTCGCGACCGGGTGCTGGTGGCCACCTTGGCCGTACTGGCCTGCTTGGCGTTACTGACCCTGCGGCTGGCTTATTTGCAGGTCGTCCGGCATGAGGACCTGCTGGAACAGGCAGAGAACAACCGCACTGCCATCATTCCGGTGGTGCCCAACCGCGGCGTGATTCTGGACCGCGAGGGAATTGTGCTGGCCACCAACTACTCGGCCTACACACTGGAAGTAACACCTTCCAAGGTCAGCAACCTGGAACAGACCATCGACCAACTGGCCCAGGTTCTGGACATTACAGCGCGTGACCGCCGCAGGTTTCGCAAGCTGATGGAGGAGTCCAGGAGCTTCGAGTCCTTGCCCCTGCGCACGCGCCTGAGTGATGAGGAGGTAGCCCGCTTTGCCGCGCAGCGCTACCGTTTTGCCGGGGTCGACATCAAGGCCCGGCTGTTCCGCAATTACCCCTACGGCGAACTCGCCAGCCACGTGATCGGCTACATCGGGCGGATCAACACAGCAGAGAAAGAGAAACTCGAGGAGTCGGATGACCCGGCCAACTACCGAGGCACGGAATACATTGGCAAGCTCGGCATCGAGCAAAGTTTCGAGGCCGAGTTGCATGGCATCACCGGGGTCGATTCGGTCGAAACTTCGGCTGGCGGGCGCGCCACCCGCAAACTCGCCAGCCAACCGGCAACACCGGGCAACACAGTTCAGCTGACTATTGACATCAAGCTACAACAACTGGTGGAGGAACTGTATGGTTCACGCCGGGGGGCGCTGGTCGCGATGGACCCCAAAACCGGGGAGATTCTGGCCTTTGTCAGCAAACCCACCTTTGATCCCAACCTGTTTGTGGAAGGCATTGACAGCGAAAGCTGGCAGGCCCTGAACGAGTCGCCCGACAAACCGCTGCTCAATCGCGCACTGCGTGGCACCTACCCGCCCGGCTCCACTTACAAGCCGTTCATGGCGCTGGCAGCCTTGGAGACCGGCGCGCGGCGACCCGAGCAATCGCTTGCGGACCCTGGGTTTTTCATGTTCGGCGGCCACCGCTTCCGCGACGACAAGGAAGGCGGACACGGCATGGTGAATATGTACCAGTCGATCGTTCAGTCGTGCGATACCTATTACTACGTCCTCGCCAATGACATGGGGGTCGACAGCATCCACGACCAGATGCAGCGATTTGGCTTTGGCGAACTGACCGGCATCGATATCCTGGGCGAAGTGCGTGGCCTGCTGCCATCGACCGATTGGAAGCGGCGCGCCTACAAGCGCGCCGACCAGCAGAAGTGGTACGCCGGCGAGACCATCTCGCTGGGCATTGGCCAAGGCTACAACAACTTCACCATGCTGCAAATGGCCTCTGCCACCGCCACCCTGGCCAACAACGGGGTCAAGATGAAGCCGCACCTGATGCGCCAGGTGGTGGATGTACTGACGCGAAGCTCACGGCCAACCGCTCAAGAGGCCGTGGGTCAAACGGTAGCCAAGCCCGAAAACATTGCCGTTATCCGGGATGCGCTGGTGGGCGTCAACATCGAAGGCACCTCGGCGTCCAGCTTTGTCGGCGCCGGTTACACCAGTGCCGGCAAGACCGGCACCGCCCAGGTGTTCCAGATCAAGCAAGGCGAAAAATACGTCGCCTCCCGCATCGATGAGCGGCTTCGTGACCACGCCTTGTACATGGCGTATGCACCAGCAGAGGCACCCAGGATCGCGTTGGCGATGATCGTGGAAAACGCTGGCTTTGGCTCCCAGAATGCCGCGCCCATTGCACGCCGCGTGTTTGATTACTGGCTGATGGGCCGTTACCCCAGTTTGGAAGATATTGCCGCGGTGCAAACGGCTCAAGCCCTGACACCGTTGGGTAAGGCCCGGACGGTGAGCGACCTGTCCTGGCCTGCAGGTGGGGCCGCGCCAGGCCAACCCCTCAGTAGCCGCTGATGCGGTCGCGGCCCGCCATTTTGGACTGGTACAGGGCACGATCCGCGCGTTCGATAAAGCTCTTGACGTCATCGCCGGGCCGGATGGCCGCCAAGCCGCCCGAGATGGTGATCGACACCGCGACGCTGTTTGAGCGGCGATCGCGAATTTTGACGGATTTGGTGCGTTGCCGAACCAATTCCGCCACCTGAGTGGCCACGTTGATGGAGGCGTGGGGCAACAAAACGGCAAACTCCTCGCCACCGTAGCGGGCCACCGAATAGGACGCGATATTCGTCAACTGCGTCTTCAACACTTCACCTACCGCCTGAATGACCCTATCGCCCATCACGTGGCCATAGGTGTCGTTGACCCGCTTGAACAGGTCGATGTCCAGCAGCACCAGGCAATGGGCTTCGCCCACACGGGTGGGCGCCTTGAACATAGCGTCGAGCTTCTGGTCGAAGCCCTTTCGATTGAGAATCCCTGTCAGCGGATCGGTCAAGGCCTCGTCCATGACGCGGGTCAGCTCGGTCGATAGACGGTCGATTTCCAGTCGGCATTGGGCGACTTCGCTGGAGAGTTCACGCGCACTGTCGCCCATGTCGCTGGTGCCTTGCAGAATGCGCTTCAGCAGCGACTGTGCCGCCACCGGCGAGCCGTTCCTGATGTCGCGCACCAGCTGATTGAGCTGCCCCTCGTAAACACCCGCTTGCTCCCCGGTGCGGTCGGCGGAACCCTGGACACCGCTGATCACCCGCTGCAGCTGCTGGCTGACCTCCTGCAACGCCAGCGCATCGGGCTCAAGCAGATGCTCTTGGTGTAGGCGAAACAGGGTGGCGTCGGACACCTTCGGTTCGGTGCGCAACGCCTCTTCCAGGGCAGCGGACAGGCTGCTGTTGATGCCCGCCGCATGCTCGTACCAAACCGCATAGTTGATCGGGTTGAAGGCAGCATCGTGCCTGGCCATCAGGCCCAGCACCTGGCGCATGATCTCGGAGCTTTGCTCCTTGGATTCCCGGTACCTCGGTGAACTGCTTGTCATGGCCAATATTCTCCCACCGTTAAGGCGGGTGCATCAAGCGCCCTGGCAGTCAGCCCGCAAGCCGATGCCGGTAATGGCGTTGAAACAAAAAAACACCGGGGTTGCCGGTGTTTTCTTGCGCGCGTTGGCTGTGCTGCCGCGGTGCACTGGGTCAGTGCCGGCCGGCATGTCTCCTGGGCCTCTCGCCTTTGGTGGACCTTACGGCCGCTGGTGAGTTGGCCTGACTCTAAGGCAATGGCGCGGCGGCAACATCAGGATTTACCCTCTGGGGATTTACCCTGCACGTGCCCTAGCCGCGTCTTCAAAGATCCACTGAGCAGCCTTCTCGGCGACCATCAAGGTGGGTGAATTGGTGTTTCCACTGGTGATCACCGGCATCACGCCGGCGTCCACCACGCGCAGGCCGGCCACCAGCCCGCCAGGGCCGCGCACCCGCAGCCGCGCATCTACCACCGCCATCGGGTCATCATCCCGCCCCATCTTGGTGGTGCCAACCGGGTGAAAGATGGTGGTAGCGATATCTCCGGCCAGACGTGTCAGGTCCGCGTCGCTCTGAAACTGGACGCCCGGCTTGAACTCTTGCGGCGCATAGCGCGCCAGCGCCGGCTGGGCCACGATACGCCGCGTCACCCGCAAGGAATCGGCCGCCACTTGCCGGTCGGCGTCGGTGCTAAGGTAGTTAGGCGAGATCAACGGCGCCACGTCAAAACGCGGGCTCTTGATCTGCACCGTGCCGCGGCTGGTGGGGTTGAGGTTGCAGACGCTTGCGGTAAAGGCATTGAAGCGGTGCAGCGGCTCGCCAAAGGCGTCCAGGCTCAACGGTTGCACGTGGTACTGGATGTTGGGCCAGGGCTGGGACGGGTCGCTGCGGGTGAAGGCGCCGAGCTGCGACGGCGCCATGCTCATCGGACCGGTGCGTTTGAGCGCATATTCCAGCCCGATCATGGCCTTGCCCCACAGAGAATTGGCCTGGGTATTGAGGGTCTTGACGCCACTGACCGTGAACACAGTTCGAATTTGCAAGTGGTCTTGCAGGTTGGCGCCCACGCCCGGTGAATCGTGCCGCACCGCAATACCGTGCTGCTGCAGCAAAGCCCCGGGGCCAATGCCCGACAGCTGCAGCAGTTGCGGTGAGCCAATACTGCCGGCACTCAGAATCACCTCGGCCCGAGCCGTGGCGGTGACGATCTGGTCGCCACCGTGGACGGTCACGCCAGTGCAGCGCAGACGACCATCGGGCAGAGTTTCCAACACCAGCGAGGCCACCTGGGCCGAGGTCCACATCTCAAAATTAGACCGGGCGTAACAGGTGGGGCGCAAAAAGGCCTTGGCTGTGTTCCAGCGCCAGCCCGATTTCTGATTAACCTCAAAGTAAGAGACGCCCTCGTTATCGCCACGGTTGAAATCGGCGGTGGCCGGCACACCGGCCTGCTGCGCCGCTTTGGCAAAGGCATCCAGAATGTCCCAGCGCACGCGCGGCTGCTCGATACGCCACTCGCCGCCGGCCTTGCGGCCCCGCAACAGCTTGCGGTAGGGCGTGCTGTCGTCTTGCATCAGCTCAGGTAGTGTGCCGCGCGCGCCGTGCGACGGCGTAGCGCCAGCGTAGTGGTCTTCGTGCAGCTTGAAGTAAGGCAGGGATTGGTCCCAGCCCCAGGTGGCGTCGCCGGTTTGCGCGGCCCATTGGTCGTAATCACGCGACTGGCCGCGCATGTAAATCATGCCGTTGATGCTGCTGCAGCCGCCCAACGCCTTGCCACGCGGGTAGCGCAGGGCGCGGCCGTTCAGGCCAGGCTGGGGCTCGGTCTGGTACAGCCAGTCGGTGCGCGGGTTACCGATGCAGTACAGGTAACCGACCGGAATGTGGATCCAGTGGTAGTCGTCACGGCGGCCAGCCTCGATCAGCAGCACACGCTTGCTGGCGTCGGCCGACAGGCGGTTGGCCAGCAGGCAGCCAGCGGTACCAGCGCCGACGATGATGTAGTCAAATTCAGTGCTCATGGGCTCATTTTGCCGTATGCCTGCCCGCAGCTGACACCCAAGGTCAGGCTGGAGGGCAAGCAGGTGCTGCTGCGCGGC
>RFWA01000132.1 GCA_009922295.1 Betaproteobacteria bacterium | reverse complement strand
AAACCGAGACTGTCCATGATGTCGGACAGGATGGCAGAGCTAAGAGGCTTGAGTTGGGAAGGGTCAATCGCAGTCATCAGGGCAACTCCTTGATCATGAAACGGGTGCACCATGCACTTTGTCAAAGTATCTGACTGCATCCTACACAGCGCTTGTCAGCCCTAAATGCGCAAATTGCACGACCCTGGGGCAACCACGCTTGACGCTCTGACGGTTCGGGTATAAGCTAAAAAAAGGAACTGGTATTGGCGGCTTGCGGTTAAAACTGGCAAGACCTTCAGTTAGCAGTCCCTCATTCCAAAAATTTGAGGTGGACAATGAGCTTGGACCGGCGTTATGTGGTGACCCCCGTACACAAAGCCATGCAGTTGCTGGATGCCCTTGTGGCGAGCAAAGACCCGATGACTTTGTCGGATCTGGCCGCCTGCACCGCCTTGCCCAAGACCACTGCATTCCGCTACCTTTACACCCTGCGCGCCTCGGGTTTTGTAGGTTACGACGAGGCCGCAGAGCGTTATCTGATCGGGCCCCGAGTCGCCGTGTCGGCGCCGCTCACCACGCAGGTAGAGCGCATACGCGAAGCGGCTCACCCGGCACTCAGGCGTCTGCAAAGGCAATTCAATGAAACTGTGAATCTGGCTGTGCGTGACGGCTCAGACATCGTCTATATCGACATGGTTGGGTCCACCCGCTTGCAGCACACCGAGGCCATGATCGGTAAGCGCGACCCGCTTTATTCGACCGCCTTGGGCAAAGCCATTTTGTTGACCCTGGGATCGTCCGAATTAGACCGGGTGGTGCCACGACAAATGCCGTCGCGAACACCTCACACCATCACAAACCGCGACCTTTTCCTGGACAACATCGCCCAAAGCGCACTGCGCCACTACGCGCTAGACCTGGAAGAAAATGAAATGGGTGCGCGTTGCGTTGCTGCGGCTATTTGCTCACCGCATAGTGGCGATGCCATTGCCGCGATCAGCATTTCCGGCCCATCCCAACTGATGCCCATGGAAACCCTAGACCGCATGGGGCGCGTGCTCGCACGCACCGTGAGCACCCTTGAATTTTCGGAAACGCTGCAGTAACACGACGCCGCAGCGCAATCAAGCCTCCTGACTGACCGCCAAGCCGTTTCACGGCAAGAAACACACGGCCAGCCAGGCCCGACTTCTCGGGTCCGTCGTTGATTTTTTGACTACCTTACAAGACTTAGCTGAGTCTGAGACCGCACCGCCTGGATCAGGCCTTTCATATAACCCACAGCAAAAATCTGCCCGCGAATCATGTAGCCGGGCTCGTCATTGCGCTCTCCCTCCATGGTCGGGTTATGGTCTGGCCGCAAGGGGCCGGTGTAGCCAACGTCGTGGTAAGCCTTCATGGCTTCGAACATATCGGTCTTGCCTTCGTCATGAAAAGTTTCTTCAAACAGCGGCACGCTACCCCGGATGTCGCGGAAGTGGGCAAAGAAGATTTTGTTGCGACGCCCAAAGTGCCGAATCGCGTCAGGAATATTGACCCCAGGCATGGCGGCAAAGTTACCCTGGCACAAGGTGATGCCATTGCTGGAACTGGGCGCCATCTCCAGCACTCGGTCAAACGCCGCCACGTCGCGCAGAATCCGCGCAAGACCACGCACCGGCGACATCGGCGGATCATCGGGGTGCAGGGCCAACTTCACCCCGGCCGCCTCCGCCACGGGCATGGCCCGATGTAAAAAATAAGCCAGGTTGTCCCACATTTGCTCGTCAGTGGTCTCGCCGGCATACGTCAAGGCCCGAGCAGCGGGGTCACGCGCATCAAACTGAGTGACCAGCGCGCCCCCACGCCCAGGCATGTCGAAAGCGGTGCGTAGCCAGTTAAACACGGCCATAAAGTTGTAGCAATACACCGGAATGCCGGCTCGTCCCATATTGACGATGCTCTGGCACACGCTGGCGATGTCATCATCTCGGCCCGGCATGCCCAAGGTAATGCGATCCGACAGCTGGTAGCCCTCGATCACCGACAAGGTCATCCCCTGCGCTTCCACTTGGCGGCGCATGGCCAAGAGGTCCTCGTAAGCCAATGGTGGGCCTTGCTCGCGCTGCGGCGCCATCGACAAACCGGCGACAGTGCTGACAACATCACTCATGCCCATTTGTCGGGCCAGGCGGAGATCAGAGTCAGCCAGTGGGCGGGACACCATTGCAAGTTTCATATAACGCTCCAGTCAAAGTAACAGTTGATCAGGGCTCCTCACGACGATGCACGGTGACCATCGGCCAGGCCCAGTTTTTCCATATCCTGCTGCAGCCGGGCAAACCCGCGCCAGGCCACCATCCCGAGGATGGCTGACAGAAAGAACAGCCAGACACCCAGGCCCGTGCTTCCTGGCAGATGACCATTGGCATCCCATCCCAGGTAAAGTGCCATGCCGGCAAAGGGTGCAATCGCGCCGCGGACACCGGTCAGGGTAACGTGAACACCCATGTAGGCCGACAGCTGTTCCTGGGGTGCAAAGTCATTGTGGCCGAGTTGCCATGCCAGGGTGCCCCCGGCATTGACCAGGCTGGTCAGAAAGCGGCCCGCCGCCAACCAGACCAAGGAGAGACTAAAGGCCCCCCAGAACATCACCAGTGTGCCGATCACCCATAGCGCGTTTTGACGCGCGCGAAACTCGCTGACATGCACCCGGTCAAAATAGCGGGCCCACAAATGAATGGTCGTGAAATTCAACAAGAACGGGATGATCAGCACAATGCCGATGCTGGTGGCGTAGTTCGCGCCGATTTGTTTGGAAATCAGGTACACCAGGGGCGGCTCCATCATCATGGCCCCCAAACCCGATATGAATTGAAACCACTGGTAGCGGGCGTAATGCGGGTCTGACCGCAAGATCGCCAAGAAATTGTTACGGCCCAGGCTGTCTCGCCCGCTGCGCCGCTCCATCACCTGGTGCCGTTTTTCCCCTTGCAGGCTAACGCCGGAGTAGGCCCATATCCCGACGCTCCCGGCCAACAGACCCGTCGCATAAAGCCAGCGGAAACTCTCCGGGTGGGAGTCGAGCAGCAGGCTACCCAGCCCGGTGGCGAGCACAATCATGAGGCTGGTGGTGGCCTGCAAACGCCCAGTAATACGGGCCCGCAGACTGCGGTCATAGTTCAGGCTCCAGGCAATGCTGCGCAATGTGATGATGCCGGCAATCAACAGCCGGCTGACCACTACCGCGCCCACAAGGATCCAGCCCCCCAGGATAGAGCGCGGACTGAGCGCAATGGCAGCTACACACCCCAGCACCACCAGCTGCAAGGCGGTAACCAAGGGGACTTTGGCCCGGCCCATGGCCAAACGGTTCCAGAAAAAACTCGACAGATTACCAAACATGGAGGCCGCGGAAATCACGGCAATCATCCAGGGCTGGGCGTCAAAGGCCTTGGCCGCCAGTACCGCCACAAAGCCACCCTCCAGCAGACCGGTGGCCAGCGGCATGCTCATCTCCGTCCATTGCTCGCGTCGAAAGGAATTTTTCACCTCCGGCTCAAGCTCGGTCGGGACGCGGAAGGTATCTAACAGGGACATCGCAGGGTCAGGCTACAGCTGGTTCGGTCCAGCGCCTGCCACTGAGTGTCGGGTGTGCTGGCGCCGTAGGGCATCAAGGGGGAGTCGGGCCAGTCCGCTCGACAATCATTTGGTAATGCTCAGTCCGGCGGTGGCGGGCAAAATTAAAGGTGGTTTCCCGGTAAGAGCGCCCCAGATCGAGGTCACAGCGGCTGACAATGACCTCGTCTTCCGCACTGCTGCAACGCGCCGCAATCTCACCGGTTGGCGTGATGATGCAACTGCCGGCAATCATGTCCACGCCTTCTTCCATCCCGGCCTTGGCAATACCGATCACCCAGGCGCTGTTCTGGTAGGCCCCCGATTGCATCGACAACTCATTGTGGAACTGGCCCAAACGGTCGTGATCAGGGGCCGCCGGATGGTGCACGGGCGTGTTGTACCCACAGAAAATCATGTCAGCACCTTGCAAGCCCAGCACCCGGTAGGATTCAGGCCAGCGCCGGTCGTTGCAGATGATCATGCCGGCAACACCGCCCCAGGCCTGCCAGGCACCGAAGCCCAGGTCGCCCACCTCAAAATAGCGCTTCTCAAGGTTTTGGAACGGGGTCTCGGGCCGGTGATCGGAATGTCCCGGCAGGTGGATCTTGCGGTACTTGCCGATGATGCGGCCACTGGCGTCGACCAATATCGAGGTATTAAAACGCCGTTTGCGGCCGCTGGACATGTCCAACTCGCAGTAGCCCAAGTGAAAACCGACACCGAGCCGGCGCGCCTCGTCAAACAGCGGCTGGGTCTGGGGCCCGGGCATGTCGCGTTCGAACCAGGCATCAACTTCGTCTTCGTCTTCAGTAAACCAGTGCGGGAAAAACGCTGTCAGGGTGGCTTCGGGATAGGCTACCACCTCGGCACCCAGGGCCTTGGCCTGCCGCATCAGGTCGATCATGCGCCGCACCACAGCCGCCCTACTTTCAGTGCGAGCGATCGGCCCCATTTGGGCAGCAGCAATGACGAGATGGCGGCCCATGTTCAGCCCCCTAAACGGCCTGGAGCGATGTCTGTCCCCAAGTGTGCGACGCAGTCACCACGCTCGACACGACCAAAATGGCGCTGGCAAACCACCATGCCAGCACGTCGGAAGTAGCAAGGCACAGGGGCCCTTGCCGGGTTATCCACAAAATGGATTTGTCCCGCCAGTTGGCCTTCCTTCACTTCGGCACCCAGGTCCACCAGGGGCTCGAGCAAGCCGGCCTCTGTGGCGTACACATAGTGCTCCCGGCTGGACACCTCGAGATACCGAATGACCTGCGAATGGGCCGTCTCACTGGCGAGGGCGGGCAGCACACCGGCAAATCGCAAAAAGTTATGCACACCACGGTCGAGCATGGCCAGGCTGGTTCGGTTGACGTCGCCGCCGCCGCCAAACTCCCCACCCAGCGACAACAGACCGCGCTTGACCGCAGCTGCACTGGCCAGACGGCCTTCGGGGTTATAGGCCCAGATCAGGCTCAGCGGGGCGCCAAAAGCTTTCAGGGCAGCCAGCGCGCGCGCGTCCAGCGCAGGGTCATCACTGTTGCGCATTGAGCAAAACGGCACGTAGCGCAGCGACGAACCACCGGAATGCAGGTCATGGTGGAAGTCAGCCATGGGGTACAGCACACTGTCAATGTAATGCGCTATGGCAAAGGTCGGGGTACCCTGGGGGTCGCCAGGGAAGGCGCGATTGAGGTTGCCCTGGTCAATAGGCGAGACCCGGGTTCCTGCCATGGCAGCCGGCAAATTGGCGGCAGGCAGGATGATGACCCGGCCCTTGATGTGCTCCGGCTCAAGCTCACGGATCAATTTGGCCAGGACAATCTGGCCCTCGTACTCGTCGCCATGGTTGCCGGCCATCAGGAACACGGTGGGGCCGGGGCCATTGCTAATGACTGCGATGGGGATGGCCAGGGCGCCATAGGCGGAGCGGGTGACCGAATGCGGCAAGTGCAACCAGCCGACCTGCTTGCCCTGGCGGTCATAGTCGATGTCGGTAAAGATCAGGCTGGTATTGGCCATGGCTAAGCTCCTGTGAATTGATTTGTCGAACATTGCTGCGGCATTGCGCCGACGGGCCCAAGGGCTACCTCAATGCCACCATTGACCCGAAAGCACCAGCCCACGGGCGGCGAAGCGATGCTCGCCAGTGATCACCTCACCCACCACGTCCTTGTACTGGGTCGGTTCGGTCAGCACCTCAAAAATACTGGCATCCCCCACCGAGCCCGGCTTCAAAGATCCCAGATCGGGGCGACGGATGGCACGTGCGGCATTGCTGGTGCCACAGGCCACCACTTCCGGCAGCGTCATACCCAGAGCGTGGAACTTGGCCAGGGTTTGCAGCAGATCGAAAGCCGGCCCATTGATGGAGAGAATGTGTACGTCCGATGAGATCACGTCGGGCTTGAAGCCCGCGGCCAGCATGGCTCGGCTGGTGGCAAAACCGCAAGACCCCGCGCCATGGCCGATGTCAAAAATCACACCCCGCTCGCGCGCCGCCATGACCTCCGGTCGCACACCGCCACCAGGGTGCGAGGGTGCGTTGGGAAACGGCCTGAAACAGTGGGTCAGGATGTCGCCCTTGCGCAGGCGCGACATGACCTCCAGGCGCGACGGTGGCGGGTGGTCCAAGTGAGCCATCAAGGGCAACCCGGTGGCTTCGGCCACCTCTAACGCCATGTCCATGGGTGCAATGCCTGCGTTACCACTGGCCCCCCTGCCAACCCGGACCTTGATGCCGACCACCAGATCGGCGTTTTCGCGGGCAACCCGGACGCACTCCTTGAGATCGAGCAGGCGCAGGTCTTCGGATTCACCCACCATCACCGTGTCTGAAAAAGCGAAGATGCCCGCAAACGACAGATTGAGCAGCGGCAGGATGCGAACCGGCAGTGCCGGCTCAATCACGTGCTTGCGAAACCCGGGGAAATTACCCGGGCCAGCCGTGCCAGCATCCACAAAAGTGGCGGTGGCACTGGTGCGTGCGAGCGCCACCGCATCGACACCGATCGAGGTACCACCCCAATACACATGGGTGTGCAGGTCGATGAGCCCCGGGGTCACCACCTTGCCCCGTACATCGCGGACATCGGCCCCCGCCGGTACCGGCAGGTCGACCCCGATCTTGGCGACAACACCCTTGGAAAACAGGACATCGCTCACCTGGTCAAGGCCCTGCGAAGGGTCAATCACCCGTGCGCCGCGCAGCAGCAGGTCACGGTTTGTGTCGTCATGGCTCATACAGCACTCCTACTTG
>RFWA01000131.1 GCA_009922295.1 Betaproteobacteria bacterium | reverse complement strand
GGCGGCACCATCAAGAGCAGCGTGGTGCCGGGTGTGAGTTTGTGTTGCATGGCCTGCACTGTACCAAGGCGCCAGTCTGGGCCTTTCGCCTGACCCGTCGCTTATCATTTGCCTTACTTTCACAGGAGTTGTTCATGAGCCCATCGTTGTTTCGTTTGCGCGGTCTTTTCTGCACGCTGCTGCTGGTGAGCGGCATGGCCTTGGCTGGGGTGGCATTTGCACAGGGTAATCCCATCAAGGTGCTGGTCGGCTTCCCACCCGGTGGTGGCACCGACGCCATTGCCCGTGTACTGGCGGAGAGGCTCAAGGACCAGCTGGGCGTGCCGGTGATCGTGGAGAACAAGGCTGGCGCTGGTGGCCAGTTGGCGGCCCAGGCGCTCAAGGCGGCTGCCCCTGACGGCAACACCCTGTTTTTGACGCATGACCACTCGGTCTCCATCCTGCCGCTGGTCATGAAGAACCCGGGCTTTGACCCGGCCAAAGATTTTGTGGCAGTGGCTGGCTTTGCCACCTTTGTCAACGCGCTGGCGGTGTCGGGTGGCACCCCGGCCAAGTCGGTCAACGACTATGTGGCCTGGGTGCGCAGCCAGGGTGGTGGCAAGGGCACGGTCGGTGTGCCGGCGCCGGCCTCGGTGCCGGAGTTCCTGGTGAATGTGGTGGGCCAGAAGTACTCACTTGATTTGCAGGCGGCACCCTACCGCGGCAGCGCACCGATGATGGCCGACATGCTGGGCAACCAGATTGCCGCCGGTGTGGCGTCCATCCCCGATTTCATTGAAAACCACAAGGCTGGCAAGATCCGTGTGGTGGCCGTGATGGGACCTGCACGCCAGGCCGTGATGCCGGACGTGCCAACGTTCACCGAGCTGGGGCTGGCCGGTTTTGAAGATATTCCCTATTACGGTTACTTCGCCCCGGCCGGTACACCCAAGGCTGTGATCGACCGATTCTCAGAGGCCTTGGCCAAGGTGCTGACCCAGCCCGATGTGCGCAACCAGCTCACCGCCATGGGCCTGGCGGTGGGCCACATGCCGCCCGAGCAGTTGGCCAGCCGCGAGCGCGCCTACGCCCAGACTTGGGCGCGGGTGATCAAGGCGAGTGGGTTTCAGGCGCAGTAACTTTCTTTTTGAGTTCCAGGCTGTGGCATTTGCGGGTGGTGCGGCATTGGAAATCGTTCAGTGCGTGCCCGTCGGGCGGTACTGTGCCAGGTCGCTACGGCCGGTGATCTCGTGAATCATTTGTGCTAAAGCGCGCATGCCGGGCGCGCGATGGCTGCGGTGGTAGGCCACGGTGAGTGTATGTCCGCTCACTTTGGGCACTACCTTGAGGATCATCAGTTTCTTGGCATCGAGTTCTTCGCGCAAAATCGAAACCGGTAGCAGGCTGATGCCAGCGCCCTCTCGGGCAAGCGTGGTCATGATGACCATGCTGTTGCAGGTGTTGATGCGTTCCGGTTGCAGCCCTGCGGCCGAGAACCATCCAGCAATGCTGGTGTGAAGGCCCGAGGGGTTTGGATTGGTGATGATCGGCAGGGACACCAGATCGGCCGGCCGCAATGACCCTTTGCTGAGCTTGAGTTTGGGAGATGCGACCCACATCAGGGCCAGTTCAACCAAGGGCTCCACGATGATCAGCGAATTGGGCTCCGGCGCTGTCAGGACAGCGATGTCCAGGTCGCCGGCCTGCAGCGATTCATTCAGGCGTGCGCTGAAATCTGCCCGTATCTCAGCCCGAGCGTCTGGAAAACGGGTGTCAATCAAGCGCATTAGTTCGGGCAGGCAGGTCACCGCAAAAGTGTCTGCTACTCCAATACGAACTGGGCCCCGCAGCGGCTCGTCCCGGTCCAGGTGGCCGTCCAAACCGTCGCAAGCGGCCAGTATGCGTTTGGCGTGACTGGCAATCTCTCGGCCCAGTGGCGTCGGCGTGGCGCGGTAACTGTCGCGCTGGATCAGCGGCCCACCGACCCCGGCCTCCAACTCCCTCAAGCGCACCGACACGGCTGGTTGCGTCAGATGCAGATGGTTTGCCGCCGCCCGAACGCTGCCCAAGCGTGCCACCCAGTGCAATGCCTCTAGCTGGGCCAAGGTGAATCGCATGATAAATAAAAATTATGAAGATTTGAAAAAAGTTTTAATATCATTATGAATGATCTACTGCCAACATGCAGGCATGAACAAGTACATCCTTGCCTGCGACATCGGCGGAACTTTCACAGACATTGTGCTCAGGGGTAACGGGACGGTACGTACCCTGAAGGTGTCGTCCACGCCAGACGACTACAGCCGCGCGATCCTGTCTGCAGTCGACGAAATTCGCGACAGTCTTGGCATTGATCCCGGCCAGATCGAAGCCGTGGTGCACGCGACGACCGTGGCCACAAACACCATTCTGGAGCACAAGGGTGCAAAAACGGCGCTTATCACAACCGAGGGTTTCAGAGACGTTCTGGAAATGCGGCGTCTTCGTATCCCCGTCATGTACGACCTGCAATACGACAAGCCGGCGCCGCTGGTCCCGCGGCGCCATCGTTTTGAGGTGAGAGAGCGTATGGGCGCCGATGGCAAGATCAAGCTCGCGCTTGACGAGGGTCAGGTTCGGGAGATCGCCGGTCGCCTCCAGCAGGAGGGTATCGAGTCCGTTGCTGTCTGCCTGCTTCATTCTTACGTGAACTCAGTCCACGAAAAACGCATCGGCGACATTCTGGCCAGGGAACTTGGCGGCAAGGTTTACGTCAGCTTGTCGTCTGACATCCTGCCCGAGATCCGCGAGTACGAACGCACCAGCACTGCGGTGGTCAATGCCTATATCGGCCCGGTCGTGCGCGATTATGTGCAATCGCTGTCGACCCGCCTCAAACAAACAGGCGTGATGGGGCCCCTGCACATCATGCAGTCGAATGGCGGCACGATGTCCGCTGCTGCTGCCGCGTCCAAACCAGCATTTCTGGTTGAATCCGGCCCTGCCGCAGGCGTGATCGCTTGCGCCAGCATGGCCCGCTCCGCCGGACTGGACAACGTGATTTCATTTGACATGGGCGGCACAACGGCCAAGGCGGCCATGGTGGAAAACGGTGAGCCCGCGCGGACCACCGAATACGAGGTCGGTGCCGGTATCAATGTCAGCTCCAAGTTGGTCAAGGGAGGGGGGTACGCGATCAAGCTGCCGTTCATTGACATATCGGAGATCGGTGCCGGTGGCGGAAGTATTGTGACGGTTGATGCGTCGGGGGCCATCAAGGTTGGTCCCAAGAGCGCCGGCGCGATGCCTGGGCCGGCCTGCTACGGTTTGGGCGGTGACCAGGCGACGTTCACCGACGCGGCCGTTGTCCTGGGTTACCTGAACCCGGAGTACCTGGTCGGTGGGAAATTGCGGATTGACGCACAACGCTCGCGCGATGCCATTGAACGCCATGTGGCTCGGCCTCTGTCGCTGAATGTTCAACAGGCTGCACAGGGTGTGTATACGATCGCTATCGCCACCATGACCCGGGCGGTGAAGGCGGTGTCAACCTACCGTGGGCGTGACCCGCGGGATTTCAGCTTGGTGGCCTTTGGCGGTAACGGACCCGTGGTTGCGGTGGCCATTGCGCGGGAGTTGGGCATGAAGCGGGTGCTCATCCCGCCAGCGCCCGGCGTCTTCAGCGCGGCCGGTTTGCTTTTTTCCAATGTCGAGTACACGCAGCAGCGATCGATATTTCGAAAAACGACGGCGCTCGATGCTGGCTCATTGGAGGGCATCTATGGTCAATTGGCGACGGAGGTTCTCGGTTCTATGCGTCAGGAGGGCGTGCCTGACGATCGCATCACGCTAAGGCGCCTGGCAGACCTGCGCTACACCGGGCAGGCGTTTGAGTTGACGATTCCGGTCGAAGCCGTCGACATGGCCGCATTGGAGGCAGCCTTCCATGCCGAACACGCACGGACCTATGGCCATAGTTCTCCCGGTGACCCTGTTGATCTCATCAACATCCGGGTGCTGGCCTCGACCCAGCCGCCCGGTAAAGAAGGCCTCGCGCAGCAGCTTCAAGAGGCCCAGACGTCCGGCCCCGCCCTGTTGAACCGCAAGGTCTATTTCAATGGTGGACTGATGGACACGCCGGTGGTCTCACGCGGGGCGCTCGTTGGTGGGATGGCAGGCCCCTTCATCGTTGAAGAATTTGATTCGACCTGCATCGTCCCGCCTGGTGCGCACGCGATGCTGGATGCCCAAGGCAATATCGTGATTGACGCAGGTACGCCATGATGCAGCGCATTGACCCCATTACCCTTGAAGTGCTCAAGAACGCCTTGTCGTCCGTCGCTGACGAGATGGCTCTGGTGCTCATGCGCAGTGCCTATTCACCCATCGTGCGCGATTCGATGGACTATTCGACGGCCCTGTGCGACCGTGCCGGCAAAGTGATCGCGCAAGGCTTGACGCTGGCCGTGCAACTGGGCGCTTTTCCTGATGCGATGCAGCACCTGGCCCTGCAGTATGGTGGAAAAATGGCGCCGGGTGACGTGTTTATCATGAACGACCCCTACGGCGGTGGCGGTCAGCATTTGCCAGACATTTACGTCATTAAACCGTTGTTTTGGGAGGGTGACATTGAGGGCTACGCCTGCACGATGGCGCACCACTCCGACGTTGGGGGTATCACGCCCGGTAGCGTTGCCATCCATGCCACTGATGTCTTCCAGGAAGGCCTTCGCCTCCCGTTTCTAAAGCTGTACGAGGCTGGACAGCCCAATGAGACGCTGTTCCGCATCATCGAGAAAAATACACGTCAACCCATCCAGGTGCTCGGTGACCTTCGCGCGCAATTAGCGGCTTGCAGTGTTGCCGAGAGGGGCTTCACGGCTTTACTCCAGCGCTATGGTGGCACCGAAGTACGGCCGTACCTTGATGCGGTCATGACCCAGGCCGAGCGCATGATGAGGGAATTTATCCGTAACATTCCAGATGGCGAGTACCGCTTTACAGACTGGATTGACGGCCTGGGGGAGGTGCCTGAGCGGCTCAAAATTGAGGTGTGCCTGACAGTCGCCGCAGACGAAATTGTGGTTGATTTCACCGGCACCTCGGCCCAGGTGGAAGGCGCCATCAATTGCCCCATCGCGATGGCGCGATCTGCGGCCTATTGCGCGGTCCGTTGCGTCACCAGCCCAGACATTCCCAACTGCGAAGGGTATATGCGGCCGATCCACTTTGTGGCACCCGAGGGGACGATTCTCAACCCTGTGCTGCCAGCCGCTTGCGGCGCTCGTGGTGTCATGGGCTACCGCGTGTTTGATGCCATCATGGGCGCACTTGCGCAAGTGGTGCCCACACGGGTCGTGGCGGCGGGCGAAGGCGGGCCGACCCTGTTCTCGGTGGGTGGCTACCACGAGGGCAAACCCTTTGTCCTGACCGAGGTGCTGGTAGGAACCTGGGGGGCTCGCGCAGGTAAGGATGGCGTTGAAGGCATTTCCAACCCTGCGGCCAACCTCTCTAACCAACCCGTGGAGTTGATCGAGGCCGAGTTGCCGCTTGAAATCGTCAGGTACGGGATGGTTCAGGATTCAGGTGGCGCCGGTCAATTCAGAGGCGGCCTTGCCTATGTGCGCGAATTCAAACTGCTGGCGGCTGATGCGATCTTCACCACCCGCGCAGACCGTCGGGACCACCTGCCTTATGGCTTCAACGGCGGGCTACCCGGCGGCGGCTCACTCAACACGCTGACGTCACAAGGCAAGGCACGCGCATTGCCGACGATGCCGATGGAAGCGCTGAAGTGGCGCGCAGGCGATGTTTTTCTCCACGTGAGCGCCGGCGGCGGTGGGTTCGGAAAGCCATTGTCCCGCACGCCCGAACTTGTGCTGGATGATGTGCTGGACGACAAAGTCAGTCAGGCGGCAGCCGAGTCGCTGTACGGTGTCGTCATCCGCAACGGGCTGATCGATCGGGCAGCGACCGATCGACTGGTCGACCTCGGCAGGCTGGACGGCGTGACTGCAGCACGCGACATCGATGCGACCGGGCTGGTTGTCTCACCCGGTTTCATCGACATCCACAGCCATTCCGACTACACCTTGCTGGTCGACCCCCGCGCGGTGAGCGCGATCTTCCAGGGGGTCACACTGGAGGTCATAGGTAACTGTGGATTTGGTTGCGCACCCATTGTCAATCCCGATACGGCGGCTGCGAACATCTACGGATTCAATAACCAGATCAAGTTGGATTGGAGCCGGATGAGTGGTTATCTGGACCGCTTAGCCGACGCCAAGCCTGCAGTGAATGTGCTGTCTCTGGTGCCCAACGGCCAGCTAAGGCGGGCTGTGCTGGGAGTGGCAGATCGGCCGGCGAACCCTACTGAACTGAACGCGATGAAGTCCTTGCTAGAGCAGGGCTTGGACGATGGCGCCTGGGGTTACTCAACAGGATTGGAGTATCCAGCCGAGCGAGGCGCGCCCGACTCCGAGCTGATGGCTTTATGCAGCGTTCTTGCCCGCAAGGGCGGGCTGTACGCGACCCACACCCGACGCCGTGATGACGAGGCAATATCCGCGATTGCCGAGGCGATTGCCGTTGGTGAAGCTGCAGGTGTTCGCACCCAGATCTCTCACATACTGCCACGCAAAACGTCTGAAGATGAGGCGGCTCGCGCTTTGGAGCTTGTCGATCGCGCTCAACAAAGGGGCGTGGATCTTGCCTTCGACATGCACACTCGACTGTTTGGCACGACCTTCCTGAACACCATCATTCCGCTCTGGGCGCTGGACGATCCGGCAACCCACTTGCGTTCGCCGGCGAGCCGCAGGCGAATGCGCGATTACCCGAGTATCGTCGCCAGTGGCGGATGGGACCGCATCGTGCTGCT
>RFWA01000014.1 GCA_009922295.1 Betaproteobacteria bacterium | reverse complement strand
ACACCCCAGACGGAAAAGCCGCAACGCTCGTAAAGAGCTTGGGCCATGGGGTTACCTTCAGTCACAGTCAGGTCTAGCTGCTGCAGCTCAGGCAGTGATCGGGCATGCGCCAGCAGCGCCTGCACCAGGGCCAGACCCAGTCCATGACCGCTCCCCTGCGGCGCGACGTACAACCCGACCAGGGTGGCGTTATGTCGCTCTTTGATCCGATAGCGCCCCTGCAAACCGACTATGCCCAGCAACAGATTGCTTTGCCAGGCGCCTAGAAAAATATCGTGCGGTCGCTGCGCGTCAGGCTTAAGCCTTTGCTCGGACCAGCTCAACGGACGCGCGGCCTCCTCCTCCGCGCTTGACGTAAAAGCGGCAGGGTGTTCGGACAAAGCCCGCAAGCGCAGTGCCTGGTAAGCGACAACATCGGCAGCAAGTAGCGGTCGTATGCTCGGTGCGGACAGTGTTGTGGTTGAGGCGGTCAAAACAAATTGATGGGCGTGGCGTTTCTCGGATTGTCGCCGCTCATTGACCCAAGATGCCAATTCGTGGCGCGGCCTACCGCCAATTAGCGACAATAATTGACATCATGTTTTCGCCCTCCCAAGCCGATGTCCGTCAGTTTTTCTGTGCGGTCTATGCCAAGACCCTGGCCCAACAACCGCTGGAAGCGATAGAAACCATTGCCAGCCTCTGGATCGAAGAGCATCCGGAGTACCACGCCGAGCTGGGTGATGTGCTGGCCGCCCTGGCGAGCATGCAAGAGACCCAAGACGGCCGGGACAATCCATTCCTGCATCTTTCCATGCATCTGTCCATCAGTGAACAGTGCAGCATCGACCAGCCTCGCGGCATTCGGCAGGCGCTTGAATTGCTGACGCACCGTCGAGACTCCCTGCACTTGGCCCACCATGAAGCGATGGATTGCCTGGGGCAGATGATCTGGGAAAGCCAACGCGCTGGCAGACCACCCGATGGCGCTGCCTATATCGCCTGCGTCCAGCAGCGGGCCACCCGAGATTAACCATGCCACACATTGATGACGTCGACGCCCTGGAGTCCCGGCTGAGAATTGAACTGGCCACAGCTTTTCGCTGGGCCGCACGGCTGGGTTTTCATGAATCTATAGCCAACCATTTCAGCGTGGCGCTGTCTGACAATGGGCGGCAATTTTTGCTCAATCCGGTTGGAAAGCACTTCGCGCGCCTTCGCGCCAGCGAACTGCTGCTGCTGGATATTGATCAGCCAGAGAGCTACAGCGGTCCCCAGGCGCCCGACCCGACGGCCTGGCATTTACACGCCGAACTGCACCAGCGCCTGCCCCGGGCGCGCTGCATTCTGCACACCCACATGCGCCATGCCACGGCACTCGCCTGCCTGCAAGATTTTGAATTCCTGATGCTGGACCAGAACGCTTGCCGGTTTTACCAACGCATTGCCTATGACCGAGGCTACGCGGGCATGGCGCTGGAAGCTGCGGAAGGGGCTAGAGTCGCAGCTCTGCTCAGCAATGGCAAAAGTGTGCTGTTCATGGGCAACCACGGGGTCATCGTGATTGGCTCGTCAGTGGCGCAAGCTTTTGACGAGTTGTACTACCTGGAAAAAGCAGCCGAACTGCAGGTGCTGGCCCTGTCTACCGGCAGGCCGCTGAGCCTGATTCCCGATCAAGTGGCCGCAATAACCTGCGCGCAATGGCATGCTTACCCTACACCCTTCTCAGAATTACACCTGAGCGAACTCATGGCCATCCTGGACGCGCAAGAGCCCAGCTACAAGCTCTGATGCCCCAGATTCAGCGAAATTTGCTCTGTGGAACGGTTTTGAGCTCGCCGGGCAAGGCGCTGACATAGCCCGCAAGTTCCTTCAACTCAGCGTTCGAGAACTGCTTGACCACACCACCCATGATGCCGTTGGCACGCCCGACTTTGGGATTGTTGTCCGTCTTGTAAGACTTGAGCGCAACAAACAGGTAGTCGCCATACTGCCCCGCAATTTTGGGGTAGCTGGGGTCAATGGGCTTGCTGAAGTTGTCACCGTGACACGACACACAGGCACCTTTCTTGACCAGCTCAGCGGCCTTGGCAGAGCCGTCGGCCGCCTTGACCGGCACAAAAGCGCCGTCAACCTTGCCATGCGATTCGTAGTAGGCTGCCAGGTCTGCCATATCCTGGTCGCTCAGGTTATCGGCAACACCTCGCATGGTCGGGTGCTTGCGATCGCCTTTTTTGTAGGCACTGAGGGCCGAAATAATGTACTTGGCACCTTGACCAGAGATCTTGGGCACTTTGTAAATCTCAGGAAAGCTGGCCTGGTAGCCCTGGATGCCGTGGCAGCCAATGCACATCGCTATCTTTTTCTCGCCAGCCTTCGCGTCACCTTTGACCTCCTGGGCATGGACTGGGGAGGCCGTCACACAAGCGACAAGCAGGACTGACAGCAAGGACAGGAATTTATTCATTTTGGGAGGACAATCGACCGGTGTTTGAGGTACAACAGCGCTTCATTATATCGGCCACTAACCCCTGTTACCGGCGCCCTGCGCCAGTCAAGCCCCCACCATGAAATTCCAAGGTACTCCCAACTACGTCGCGACCCAGGATTTGATGTTGTCCGTCAACGCGGCCATCACCCTTCAACGGCCACTCCTGGTCAAAGGCGAGCCCGGCACCGGCAAAACCATGCTAGCGGAGGAAGTCGCCGGTGCGCTCAAAATGCCATTGTTGCAGTGGCACATCAAGTCCACCACCAAGGCCCAGCAGGGTCTGTATGAATACGACGCCGTCAGCCGCCTACGGGACTCGCAACTGGCCGATCTGGACGGTGGGGAGCGGGTCAAAGATATTCACAACTACATCCTCAAGGGTGTGCTGTGGCAGGCCTTCACAGCAGAAGAACCGGTCGCTCTGCTGATTGATGAAATCGACAAGGCCGACATCGAGTTTCCGAACGATCTGCTGCGTGAGATCGACCGCATGGAGTTCTACTGTTATGAGACCCGCGAGTTGATTCGTGCCAAGAACCGACCCGTGGTTTTTATCACCTCCAACAACGAGAAAGAACTGCCGGACGCCTTTTTGCGGCGCTGCTTTTTCCATTACATCAAGTTTCCTGACGCGGTCACCATGCAAAGCATCGTGGACGTCCATTTCCCCAGCCTGAAGAAGGAGCTGCTGACTGCGGCCATGAAAACCTTCTACGACGTCCGCAACCTGCCCGGTCTGAAAAAGAAGCCCTCAACCAGCGAATTGCTGGACTGGCTGAAACTGTTACTGGCCGAAGACATTCCGCTGGAAGCGCTACAGACCAAGGACGACAAGGTCGCAGTGCCGCCCCTGGTCGGTGCCCTGCTGAAAAACGAGCAAGACGTGACCCTGTTTGAGAAACTGGTGTTCATGCAACGCCACAACCGCTGAGAATCCGGCCGTGAACCCCTTGCTTGTTGAAGGCCTGTCGGATGCCGTGGGCTTTGTTGGCGGGGCTCTTGCCGCGTTCTGGCTGGCCAAACTGGCCGGCTTCGACCTGATGACGCCAGGCTACGGCAATGAAAGTCTGGTGGCTATCGTAGCTGTCGGCTTGGGCGGCGGGATTGGCCTTCAAGTGGCTCGGCGCTGGCGACGTGCGCTCAACAACAAAGGGAACTAGACATGTTTTTGTGCCAACCTGTCACACTGACCGGTCAATACGCGACGTTGGTGCCTCTGGTCATCGAGCACCACGATGACTTGGTCGAAGCCGTCCTGGACGGCGAGCTCTGGCGCCTGTGGTACACGGCGATTCCGACCCCGGAAGGCGTAGCAGCCGAAATCAAGCGGCGCCTCGGTCTGCAGGACCAAGGCGCCATGCTGCCATTCGCCGTGATCGAGAACGCCACCGGCAAAGCCGTGGGCTTGACCACTTACATGAACATCGACAACGGCAACCGACGTGTAGAAATTGGCTCCACCTGGTACCGCCGGCGCGTGCAGCGCACGGCACTCAACACCGAATGCAAAATGCTGCTGCTGCAGCATGCCTTTGAGCAACTGCAATGTATCGCCGTTGAATTCCGCACCCATTTCTTCAACCAGCAAAGTCGTGCCGGCATTGAGCGACTAGGGGCCAAGCTGGACGGCGTGCTTCGTAGCCACCAAGTGAACCCGCACCCTGATGCCAAAGGTACTTTGCGCGACACCTGCGTTTACAGCGTGACCGCGCCAGAGTGGCCTACGGTGCGTGCTCATTTAAATTACCAGTTGAGCAAGCCGCGCACGCCTTTGGCAGGAGCCTGATCAAGAGGGATAGAGCATCATGCTGATCGATTTTTTCTACACGCTGCGTTCAGCCAAGTTACCGGTGTCGGTCAAGGAGTTCCTGACCCTGCTTGAAGCCCTGCAAAAGGGCGTGGTGGGTCCGAATGCAGCCACCCAGTTGGACGGCGCCGAAGGCACAGGCTACAAGATTGACGATTTTTACTACCTCAGTCGCACCACCCTGGTGAAGGACGAGAAGAATTACGACAAATTTGACCGTGCCTTTGGCAGCTACTTCAAGGGCGTGGAGGCCATCGCCGACTTCACCCGGGACATTCCGCTCGAATGGTTGCGCAAAAACCTCGAACTTAACTTGAGCCCCGAGGAGCGCGCCAAAATTGAAAAGATGGGCTGGGACGAGCTCATGGAAACCCTGAAAAAGCGTTTTGAAGAGCAGAAGGAGCGGCACGAGGGCGGCAGCAAGTGGATTGGCACCGGCGGCACCAGCCCCTTCGGCGCCTTCGGGCAAAACCCGCAAGGCATCCGGATTGGTCAGGACAAGAGCCGCAACAAGAGCGCAGTCAAGGTCTGGGACCAGCGTGCCTACAAGGATTACGACGACACCCAAGAACTAGGCACTCGCAACATCAAGGTGGCGCTGCGCCGGCTGAGAAAATTTGCCCGAGAAGGCCAAACAGCAGCTAATGCCGGTTACCTGGACATCAAAATGGTGCCCGAGCGACATAACAATGTGAAAGTGCTGCTGCTGATGGATGTGGGCGGCACCATGGACGAGCACATTGCGCGGGTAGAGGAGCTGTTTTCTGCCAGCAAGACCGAGTTCAAGCACCTGGAGTTCTATTACTTCCACAATTGTGTCTATGACTACATGTGGAAAAACAACCGCCGTCGCTTCAGCGAAAAATTCCCCACGCTGGACATCATTCGCAAGTACAACAAGGACTACAAGTTGATTTTTGTCGGTGATGCGACCATGAGTCCGTATGAGATCTTGCAGCCCGGTGGGAGCGTGGAGTACAACAACGAGGAAGCCGGCGTTGAATGGTTGCAACGGCTGACCAAGGCTTTTCCCAAGTTTGCGTGGATCAACCCCGAGCCTCAAGGCGTCTGGCAATACCGGCAAAGCATCAGCGTGATTCAGCAAATCATGAACCAACGTATGTACCCGCTGACCCTTCGTGGCCTTGAAGAGGCCATGCGCCTGTTGACCAAATGAAGGCGCCGGACTGAAGCAGACCACGACCACCTCATCAGCGCGGTGTCAGAATACCGGGATGATGAGTCGTTGGCGTCCAATTTTGTTGCAGAACGTGCTTGCGCTTGCCGTTCTGGCGGCCTTGACGCCTCAGTGTCTGGCACAAGCAGCCGTGGCTGCAGGCGGGTCGGCAAGCGAAACGCCCGTCGCCTTCGAACTCGAGATCAGCGCACCAACGGAACTGACCGAACTGCTGTCGCGCCACTTGGAGTTGCTGCGTTATCGCACGCTCACCGATCTGGGTGACGCCGAATTGCTTCGGCTGCTGACGGCCGCCGAAGAGGACGCCCGCAAACTCGCAGCCACCCTGGGCTACTTCGCACCATCGATTGGCCTAGAACGTGTCGCCACGCCGCCCGGCGCGACACGCCGGATCAAACTCAGTGTGACACCTGGCCCAGCAACGCTTGTCAAAGCGGTGCAAATCACCTTTAGTGGACCAATCGGGGACGACCCAGCAGCGGCTGCACAGCGGCGGCAGATTGAGAGCGATTGGCGCTTGCGCAGCGGAACGCGCTTCACCCAGTCCGCATGGGACGCTGCCAAATTACAGGCGACTCGGCAGCTGACCACGCAGCGCTACCCCGCCGGTCGGCTTAGCGGGAGTCTGGCCGATATAGACGCCGAAACCGGCAGTGCCCGGTTGTCGATCACATTAGATTCTGGTCCAGCATTCAAGTTTGGCGCGCTGCGAATTGAAGGGCTGCAGCGCCAGGATGCCGACATGGTGACTCGAATGGCCAATCTCGCCGCTGGCAACGAGTACACGCTGACCAAGCTGATGGACGCGCAGCAACGGCTCTCCGACAGTGGCTACTTTGATTCGGTATTTTTGTCACTGGATACCACGGGTGACCCAGCGACAGCCCCGGTACGGGTCCAAGTGCGTGAATCACAGCTGCAAAAACTGGTGCTTGGCGTCGGCGCCAGCACCGACGGCGGCGCCAGGCTCTCGGCTGAACACACCCACCACAAGGTGCCTGGACTTGATTGGCGGGCAGTGTCCAAATTGTCACTGGACCGTGAGACGCGGTCCATTGGTACCGACCTCACCTCGCCACCCGATGACCAGCAAACGCGCTGGGTGATAGGCGCACTGTTGCAGACCCAGCATGCGGGTAGCTTTGACGCCAACAGCCAGCGCCTGCGCTTCGGTCGCAGCCAGAATGGCGAACAGATAGACCGGAACTACTTTTTGCAATACGACCGAGCCGACACCATCAGCATCGATGACACCGCGCCAGTGATTGCGCAAACACTGAGCGTGAACTACGCGTTTGCGGTTAGAAGTTTCGTGGGCCTGCCACTGCCGGCGAGTGGCTGGGGGTTGGGCGTCGAACTGGGTGGCGGCACCACACTGGGCAGTGAACGCCAACCCTTTGCGAGGGTGCTTGCGCGGGCCTTGGCGATTTTGCCGCTGGGTGGAACTGACGCCGCCGGAAACGCCCAGAACGGCGCACGCCTGGCACTGCGGGCTGAAGGCGGTGCGGTGCTCGCTAAGGTCAGCGCCACCTTGCCGAGTACCCAGCTGTTCCTTGCTGGAGGCGACAAAAGCGTCCGCGGCTATGGCTACCGCGACATTGGCGTGACGCGCGCTGACGGCCAAACGGGAGGCGGGCGCTATTTGGCGCTTGGCAGCGTCGAGTGGCAACGCCCCGTGACGGTGCGAGGCAGCGCAGGGGACTGGGAGGCAGCGGTGTTTGTCGACGTTGGCGCTGTGGCGGACGCCCCTGCCGACTTGCAAACCAAGTTGGGCAGCGGCGTCGGTCTACGCTGGAAAAGCCCAGTCGGGCCACTGCAACTGGACTTGGCCTATGGCCATGCCGTGCAAAACTGGCGCCTGCACCTCAATGTGGGGTTTGCTTTCTGATGAAACTGCTGCGCCTGGTGTGGGCGGTGGTGGCTACCTTCACCATGGCCCTGCTGGCTTTGGCAACGACGGCGTGGATCTGGGGTGGCACCGCGACCTCCATGGCCACCGCACTGTCGCTGGCCCTACCTTACCTGCCTGCGGGTCAGACCCTGACGGTAGATAGAGTCAGCGGCTCACTGCGCGATGGTGGCCAAATCGGCACGGTGCGTTGGCAAAACGAAGGCTGGAAGATCGAGGCGACCGACCTGCGTATCGGCTGGGTCTGGCAAGCCCTGCTTCAGGGCGAGCTTAACCTGAGCCAACTCACTATCCGCACGCTGCGCATTGAAAACAAGCACCCATCGAGTCCATCGACCCCGCCTGCTGAGCTGCCACTGCCCTTTAAGGTGGACGCGCCTTTTTCGGTGGCCCAACTGGACTGGCTAGGCGCGGTACCGCTCCAGATGCAAGCGCTCTCCGGTCACTATAAATTTGATAGCTACAAACATAGACTGGACAAGGGCCAGGTCCAGATTTCTTCTGGAAACTACCAACTGCAGGGCGAATTGCAGGCGCGTGCACCCATGGCCCTCTCGCTGTCGGCGTCAGGCGCGGTGCCAACGCGCATTCCCGACAGCCAGCGCAGCCTGACCCTGAAAGCCGAGGCACAACTCCAAGGCAGCCTGGCGGGGCCCAAAGACGAGCTGACGCTAAAGGCCAGCCTGCAACCGACGCTGCAGACTTATTCGCCAGACCGGCAGTCCGCCAACGTTCATGCCGAGATTGAGGCGCGTTTGCAGCCCTGGCAGACCCAGCCCGTGCTGGAGGCCACTGCCAACTGGCAGGGCCTGGACCTGTCAGCGTTATGGCCACAGGCGCCACACACCCAGTCCAGCGGAAGCGCTACAGTCACGCCGACAGCAGCCGGCTGGCGGGCCGATGTCAAACTGGACAACCGGCGAACTGCATCACTTGACCAGCAGGGCCTGCCGCTCGAAAAGCTCGCGCTGATCGCCCAGTACCGCAATACCGGCTGGACCATTGAGTCTCTGCTGGCCACAGGTGCGGGGGGTCAGCTGGAAGGCCGTGGCAGCTTCACGACCTCCTCCACTCAGGCTGGTGCGGCACCCACATGGCGGGGGGCGGCGACGCTACGCGGCATCAACCCTCAGGCCTTGCACTCAAGACTGGTCGCTGGCGCCCTGGACGGCGAGTTGGCTCTGTCACAGTCACCGGCAGGGCTGGCCTTTGACGCCCAACTAAAGGCACGGCCAGGAAAAACGCCCGCCACCAGCACCATCGGCCAGATGGGTCAACGACTCACGGCACTGAGCTTTGAGGGACTTTGGCAGGCGCCGCTGCTGCAACTCAACCGACTCGATCTGCGAACTGACGACGCCCGGCTGGAAGGATTGGGCCGGTTTGACACCCAGACGCAAGCCGCCCAAGGCCGACTCCAATTGACCAACCCGGGGGGTAGCGCCAGGCTGGCGGGGGCGCTGAGCAGCAACGCTGGAGGCGGCGACTTGAGCGTGCGAGTCACCGATGCCGCCCTTGCGGCACGCTGGCTGGCGCGCTGGCCAACGGTGCCATCGGCGGTCCTGAATTTACCCAGCGCTGGCGAACTGACGCTGGAAGGTCAATGGAAAGGTGGTTGGGAGGGGCTCGGGCGCGACCTGCAGCTGACACTGGCCTTGCGAGTGCCACGCCTTGAACTGCGCAGCCCTGACACTGCGGCAGCCAACTGGCGCTTGCAAGACTGGCAAGCCGACCTGAGCGGTCCGCTCAACAAGCTTAGCCTTAGCGCCCGTGGACGGCTTGAAAGCGGCGGGCAACGCATCGAGCTGCAGACACGAGGCCGCGCTGCACACTTGGACCCGGAGCACTGGCAGTTCCAACTGGACCAAACCACAATGGCGCTGCAGAACCCCGCCCTGCCTGGCCGCTGGGTATTGCATGCCAATCAAGGCCCTACCCTGGACTGGCGTCACGGCAACCAGACCGACACCCTGGCCCTGTCTGCTGGAAGCCTGCAGCTTAGCGGCCCAGCGCCTGGTAGTGCGCAGGTGGTTTGGCAGCCCGCGCACTGGTCCCGTGCCAGCGCGCCGGCCCTGGCGCAAGCTGACTGGCGCAGCGAGGGCCGGATTGAAGGCCTGCCACTGGGCTGGCTGGAACTGCTGGGACAAACCCAGATCGCCAACCTGGGTCTGCGGGGGAACCTGCTGTTTGGCGGGCAGTGGGCGACGCGCGGTGGCGACAGACCTCAATTCAATGCCAGCCTGACGCGCAGCAGCGGTGACCTGCAGTTGCTGGCAGAAGAAGTCCCTTTCGGCAATTTGAGTACCCTGGGCAACCTGAATGCTGGCGTGAAGGATGCCAGCGTGCAACTGCGGATTGACGCTGAGCAGCTCAAATTGCAATTGAACTGGGACAGCGAGCGTGCTGGGCAAGCGCAGGCCGCCATTGAAAGCCGGCTCCAGAGCAGCCCCACGGGATGGAGCTGGCCCGGTGAGGCACCCCTGAGCGGCAGCCTCAAGGTACAACTGCCGCCCGTGGGGGCTTGGTCGCTGCTGGCGCCGCCCGGTTGGCGACTGCGCGGTACCTTGAACGCCGATGCCACTTTGTACGGAACCCTTGAGGCGCCGCTATGGCGGGGCAGATTCACAGCGCAAGACGTGGCCGTGCGATCCGTGGCCGATGGCGTCGACTTCAGCGAGGGCCAATTGCGGGTACGCCTGGACGGGCAGAGCCTGGACATTGAGGAATTTACCCTGAACGGTGCGCCACTGGCTGACAGCAGCGGAGGCACAGTCAAGGTGACCGGCAGCGTGCGCTGGCCAACGACCGATGGCCCTACCACGGCGCCACTGCTGAGCCGATTACGTGTTGCGCTGGTGGCCGAGGCTCGCGGCCTGAGGGTCAGTGCCCGGGTCGACCGCCGGCTGGTGGTCTCGGGCCAGCTCAAGACGAACCTGGACGCAGACCAACTGACCTTGCGCGGCACGCTCACGGCCGATCAGGCGTTGTTCATCCTGCCCGAGGACAGCGCACCCCAACTCGGTGAGGACGTTCAGGTGCGCCGCCCGAGTAAACCGGTGGGTCCTGAGACCGCCCCCAAGGCCTCGGCCAGCCTGCGGGTACGGCCAGACGTGCTGCTCACCCTGGATCTAGGCAAGGATTTCCAGGTCCGTGGGCGCGGCCTAAGTACCCGGGTAGCTGGCAACGTTACCCTGCGCAATGCCAACGAACGCAGCCTGGCGCCCCTGTTGCGTGGCGAATTGCGCACCGTACAGGGCAGCTACAAGGCCTACGGTCAACAGCTCGAGATCGAAGCAGGGCTGCTGCGTTTTACCGGTCCCTTTGACAATCCGTCGCTCGACATTCTGGCGATCCGGCCCAACCTGCAACAGCGCGTCGGCGTGCAGATCACCGGCACTGCCGTGGCTCCGGTGGTGCGCCTGTATGCCGAACCCGAGCTGCCTGAGGCCGAAAAACTGGCCTGGTTGGTGCTCGGTCGCGGTGCCGGTACCGGTGGCGCCGAGGCAGCGGTTTTGCAGCAAGCCGCCTTGGCCCTGCTCGGCGGCACTGGACGGGGCTTGCCCGGCAGCCTCGGACAAGCGTTGGGCCTGGACGAAGTGACCATGCGCGGCAGCATCAACAACGCCGACGGCACGACCACCGGCGCATCGGTCACACTGGGCAAACGCTTGTCACGCGATTTTTATGTGGCCTACGAGCGCAGTCTAGCCGGCACACTGGGAACGCTCTACGTCTTCTTTGACCTGTCGCGCCGCCTGACGCTGCGCGCGCAAACCGGCGAACAAAGCGCGGTCGACCTGATTTTTACGCTGCGTTACGACTGAGTAGGCGCTCAAACACCCGCCGTACGCCACGACCCATAGAATACCAATCCACCGCCGCCGTAGTTCAATGGATAGAACGAGCGCCTCCTAAGCGCTAGATATGGGTTCGATTCCCGTCGGGGGCGCCAGGCGCTAAGCTGGCCGCGAGGGCAGTGTTAGCATGGACGCATGGCAAACAACCCGACAGATCCCACACAGGACTCGGCTGGATCGAGTCCGACAAACCCCTCGTTTTCAGAGACAGATCAGGTGTTCGAGAGCGCTGCCGAAATATTTCGTGTCATGTCGGCACCGATGCGGCTCAAGATCATCAGCAGCCTTTGCCATGGCGAAAAAAACGTAGGCGAGCTGTTGGGGGAAATCGACACGACACAGCCCAATATGTCACAGCATCTCAATACGCTTTACAAAGCGGGTGTGCTGGGCAAACGACGTGACGGTGTGCAGATTTTTTACCGCATCGTGAACGACCGTGTGGTGAGTCTGTGCCGAGCTGTCTGTACTCAAATCGCCATTGAGTCGGCCTGACTGAGCGCAGGACGAGACATAGCTTCGGGTTTGTACGGAGTGTGCGGTCGTGGTCTTGAGCCAATAATTCCAGTCAAACATAAGCCGTCATTGATTTATTTGTCCGGGTCGACCGGATGCCCAACAGGAGTCACTATGTCCACACCCTTCCGGCTCATGGCCGCCACCACCTTGCTCTGGGTTAGCCAGGTTGCGTGGGCACAGGTTGACGCCTTGCAACTGCGCAGTTGGGCCGCGGCCTGCGCCAATTGTCATGGCACGTTGGGCGTCGCCCAACCCGGCATGGAGTCCCTGGCCGGGGTGCCCAAGGATGATCTTCAGAAAAAGCTGATGGATTTCAAAACCGGCCGCAAACCCGCCACCCTGATGCACCAGATCAGCAAAGGCTACACCGACGAGCAAATCGAGCAGTTGGCCGGCTACTTTGCCGCGCTCAAAAAATAAGCAGTCCATCAGCAGCACAGGGGTACAGCATGCAACGTCGTCAATTGATCCAAACCGCCGCTTACGGCACGGTACTCGGCGCTTCAGGTCTTGGCTCCGCCTTTGCCAACACCAGCTCACAAAGTGGGCCCAAAGTGGTGGTGGTGGGTGGCGGCTATGGCGGTGCCACAGCCGCTAAATATGTGCGGATGTGGTCGGACCAGCAGATCAACGTGACCCTGGTCGAGCCCAATGCTGCTTTTGTCTCCTGCCCCATCTCCAACCTGGTGCTTGGCGGCAGCAAGACCATGGCCGACATCACCACGTCCTATGACAACCTGAGCAAGCGCCATGGCGTGACGGTGGTCCGCGACAGGGTCACCAGCATCGACCCCGACAAACGCACCGTGCGCTTGGCCGGCGGCGGCGAACTGCCCTACGACCGGCTGATCCTCTCACCCGGCGTGGATTTCATCATGGAGGGTCTGCCCGGCATGGCCCAGGCCGGCGCTCAAGAGCAGGTCTTGCACGCCTGGAAAGCGGGGCCTCAGACGGTGGCGCTGCGCCAACAACTTGAGGCCATGCCTGACGGCGGCGTGTACGCGTTGACCATTCCACTGGCCCCCTACCGCTGCCCGCCCGGCCCGTATGAGCGGGCTTGTCAGGTGGCGCATTACTTCAGCAAAGCAAAGCCCAAAAGCAAGGTGCTGGTGCTTGATGCCAACGACGACGTCACATCCAAGGGGCCCTTGTTCAAGAAGGCCTGGGCCGAACGTTACCAAGGCATTGTGGACTACCGCTCCAAACATATGTTGACCGATGTGGATGTCGCGACTAGCACGCTGAAATTCGAGTTCAACGATGACATCAAGGCCGATGTGCTCAATGTGTTGCCGCCCATGCGTGCCGGCGACATTGCGGTCAAGACCGGACTGGCCACGGCAAACCAGCGCTGGTGCGAGATCGACTTCCTGACGCACGAGTCCAAGGCAGCCAAAAACATCCATGTGATTGGCGACTCGATCCAGGTTGCACCTGCCATGCCCAAGTCCGGCCACATGGCCAACCAGCACGGCAAGACCTGCGCGGCTGCGGTGGTAGCGCTCTTGACTGACAAGCAGCCCAACACGATGCCGATCTACAACAACACCTGCTACAGCTTTGTCAGCGACGAGGACGTGGTGCATGTGGCCAGCGTGCACCGCTACGACGCAGCCCAAAAAACCATGCTGACCGTGCCAGGTTCGGGCGGTGTGTCCAGCGCAGCCAGTGAGTTGGAGGGACGCTACGCCATGGCATGGGCCTACAACATCTGGGCCGACACACTGGCCTGAAACCCATAGACCGCGTTCTGCGTAAGTCCAGGCTCGCCGTGTTGCCCACCCGATACGCCACTTTGCTCATAGCGCTGTTGACAGGCCTGGTCAGTGGCGCAGCGCAGGCGCAGGCCCAAGCCGACGAGGCCCGCGCCCGCAAGATCGTGGCCGGCGTGTGCTTCGTTTGCCACGGCGTGGAAGGCGATGCAAGCAGCGAGCTGTTTCCCCGGCTGGCTGGCCAGCACTGGGCGTACACGCTGAAGCAGCTCGACAACTTCAAATCCGGCAAGCGTAAAAGCACCGCCATGGCCCCCATGGTGACCAAGCTGAGTGCTGGCGAGATGGAGGCGCTGGGCCGATATTTTGAAAAAATGCCCGTGGCGCAAGAGCCCCCGAAAGACACCGCACTGACAGCCCAAGGGCGCGACCTTTACCACCAGGGCAACCCCACACTTGGCGTGCCGGCATGCGCCTCGTGCCACGGGCCAGCCGCCTTGGGCACCGCCTCGCTGCCGCGGCTGGCCAGCCAGTATGCGGGGTACATCGAAACCCAGCTCAGACAATTCAACACGCGTGAACGCACCAATGACAATGCGGTGATGCACACCATCGCCAGCAAGATGACCGCGCTGGAAATGGCAGCGGTTGCACAGTACCTGGCGGGGCTGTAGGTTCAAGCCAACGCAAATTCAGCCCAGCCCGCCCCGGCTAAGCTTATCTGACCATGCCCATCGCCTGTCACCTGCCAACCTGGCACCGCTTTGTGACCGCCAGCTTGGGCGGTGGCTGGCGCTGCGTCACATGCGCTGTGCAGTGGATCGCGAGCCTGTTGGTACTGGGCTTGGCCGGTGCCAGCCTGGCGCAGACGGCCTCGGCGCTGACGCCCGTGCAATTGACACCTTCGGTCTGGTACGTGCAGGGCCTCACGGCGCTGGGCTCGCCCGCCAACCAGAATTTCATTTCGAACGCTGGCTTTATCGTCACTGGTCAGGGGGTAGTGGTCATTGATGCGCTGGGCTCGCCGGCCCTGGCGCAGCAGTTGGTGGCGGCCATCCGCAAGGTCACGCCACAGCCGATCACCCACGTGATCGTGACCCACTACCACGCTGACCACGTTTATGGGTTGCAGGTCTTCAAGGCGCTCGGCGCCCGCATCCTCGCCCATGGCTCGGCCCGCAGCTACCTGAACTCCGACACCGCACGGCTGCGTCTGCAGGCTTCTCGCCAGGAACTGGCGCCCTGGATCGACGCCAACACGGCGCTGGTCGAGGCCGACGAGTGGCTGGTCAACGACCGCGAATTCAAGATCGGTGAGATGCAGCTTCAAATCAAGCACGTCGGGCCCGCGCACACGCCCGAAGACCTGGTGGTTTACCTGCCGCAACAGAAGCTGCTGTTTGCGGGCGACCTGGTGTTTCGGGCCCGCATTCCCTTTGTTGGCCAAGCCGACAGCCGCCGCTGGATTGCGGCACTTGACGACCTGCTGGCCTTGGACACCCAGCTGATCGTGCCCGGCCACGGGCCGGTGTCTGAATCGGCGCGCGAAGACCTGCAGCTCACCCGCGACTACCTGCGCTACCTGCGCAACGCCATGGGCCAGGCCGCGAAAAACATGGATCCTTTTGAAGAAGCCTATGCGGCGACCGACTGGAGCCGCTTTGAGGCCCTCCCCTTGTTTCGGCTGGCCAACCGCATGAACGCCTACAACACCTACTTGCTGCTGGAGCAGGAGAACTGATGACCCAAACCCGTAATTTGCACACGGCAACGCCGATGGCCAGGCGACGCCTACTGTTAGGTGGGGCACTGCTACTGGCCACCGGCGTAAGCCAGGGGGCAGAGGTGACTCTGCCATTGGCGCACGCATTCCCACAGCATTTGGCCGCCGCACTGGCGCGCGGCCTGCCCCTGACCGTGATGGTGAGCCTGCCAGGCTGCCCCTTTTGCAAGGCAGTGCGCGAAAGCCATTTGGCGCCGCTGCTGCGCGAGCAGGCGGTGGCGGTGGTGCAGGTTGACATGGGCAGCGCCCTGCCGTTGCTTGGCGCCCAAGGCCAGGCGGGCACCCATGACGAGCAAGTGCGCCGATGGGGCGTCAAGGTGGCGCCGACGCTACTGTTCTTCGGCCGCCAGGGTACCGAGGTGGCCGAGCGACTGGTCGGCGCCTTGTTGCCCGACTTCTACGGCGCCTATTTGGCACAACGGCTGGAAACAGCCCGAAAATCACTGGCCTGAACGACCGCAACGGCAGTGCCATCGACCGGCAGGTTGGCGCAGTGCGATACCAAACTCAAGCTGTCCCTGTTGCCTGATCAGGCCAACGCGGGCCACCGCCCTAGGTGAAACCCCTATTGGGACTTTTTCAATAGTTCTTTATATTCGCACTTATTGATATTTAGGGCGATCAAGACTTCGACCGCGAAGGCTTGACGACAAAGGACATAGATTGAACACAAACGACGTGAGCGCGGGGCGCCTGGTCCGCGCACCAGAGGGGTTTCTGGGGCCAGAGGGGATAAAGACCGTGTTCAGCCAGGCTCGTACCGGGCGGCGCGACTTTATCCGCGGTGCGCTGGCCGCTGCCGCCGCCACCGCAACCTCTCTGGCGGCGGCACAGTCCAACCCTGCGCCGAGCGCCGGCGGCGACCCCAACATCCTGAACCTGCCAGAACACAGCAAGGGGCTGGGCCAGGGCGTGGCCACTGATGGCTACGGCAAACCTTCCCGCTTCGAATCAAATCTGCAGCGCCGTCAAAGCCCGGGCCTGACGCAAACCACCCAGTCTTCCGTGTCATTTGCGCCTTTGCAGTCGATGTTTGGCATCGTGACGCCCAGCGGGCTGCATTTCGAACGGCACCACCAGGGCTGGTGGGACATCGACCCGTCGCGCCACCGCCTGATGGTCAATGGGTCGGCGCCTGGCATGGTGGCCAAGCCCCTGGTGTTCACGGTTGACGAGATCATGCGTCTGCCCAGCGTCTCGCGCTTTCATTTCATCGAATGTGGGGCCAACACCGGCATGGAATGGGGGAATGTGGCGGTGCCCACCGCCCAGTACAGCCACGGCATGCTGTCCTGCAGCGAGTTCACCGGGGTGCCGCTGATCACGCTGTTGGAGATGGCCGGTGCCGACCTGAAAAAAGGCAAATTTGTGCTGGCCGAAGGCGCCGACGGTTCCTCCCTGACGCGAACCATTCCGCTGAGCCAGATTCTGAGTGGCGAGGTACTGGTGGCCTATGGTCAGAACGGTGAGATGCTGAGGCCCGAAAACGGCTACCCGTTGCGACTGGTGGTGCCCGGTGCGCAGGGCGTCAGTTGGGTCAAGTACCTTCGGCGCATCGAGCTGGGCGACAAGCCCTACGCCACCAAAGACGAAGCCATACATTACATCGACCTGATGCCCGACGGCCTGCACCGGCAATACACCAGCATCCAGGAGTGCAAGAGCGTCATCACCACGCCCTCGGGCGGACAGGTGTTGCTGGACCGGGGCTACTACAACATCACCGGCCTGGCCTGGTCGGGTCGCGGCAAGGTGGCCCGGGTGGATGTGTCGGTGGACGGCGGGCGTAACTGGCGGGCGGCCCGGTTGGAGACGCCGGTACTGAGCAAATGCCTGACCCGCTTCAACCTGGACTGGGTCTGGGACGGCAAGCCAGTCATCTTGCAAAGCCGGGCCAGCGACGACACCGGCTATGTGCAACCCAGCTACCGTCAGAACCGGGCAGTGCGGGGCACGCGCTCGATCTACCATAACAACTCGATCCAGTCGTGGCTGGTGCAGGAGAACGGCGAGGTGAAAAATGTTCAGCTGTCGTGACCTCGGGCTGGCCCTGGCCAGCCTGGCCTGCGCGCTGGGCGTGATGGCCGGGCCGACCGCCAGCGACGACAAATACCCCGGGGTAGGCCGCGCCGCAACACCCAAGGAACTGGCCGCCTGGGACATTGACGTCCGACCGGACTTCAAGGGCCTCCCCCCTGGCTCAGGCTCAGTCGCCCAGGGGCAGGACGTGTGGGAAGCCAAATGCGCCTCCTGCCACGGCGTGTTCGGAGAATCCAACCAGGTCTTTAACCCCCTGGTAGGCGGCACCACAGGACAGGATGTGAAGACTGGCCGTGTGGCACGCCTGACTGATGCAGCCTACCCCACCCGAACCACGCTGATGAAGGTCGCCACGCTGTCAACGCTGTGGGACTACATCAACCGGGCCATGCCCTGGAACCAACCCAAATCACTGACCCCAGACGAGGTCTATGCGGTAACTGCCTACCTGCTCAACCTGGGCAATGTGGTA
>RFWA01000130.1 GCA_009922295.1 Betaproteobacteria bacterium | reverse complement strand
CTGGCCCTCGTACTCGTCGCCATGGTTGCCCGCCAGCACCAGCACGGTGGGCCCGTCGCCCTGCGCAATGCAGCCGATGTGGATGAAGGTACTGGCCCAACCGGCGGTGTTGGTGATCTTGTTGATGCGCAGGTGGCCAATCTGCTTGCCCGGGGCTTGCAGGTTAATGCTGCAGGAAACGGTAGAGGGACTCATAGGGTTGACTCCATTGGGTACGCCGGCCACCGGTGGGGCAGATCCATGACGTTGTTTGACATTGGCTTATTCAAGAGATGTCTCCTTTTGCAAAGACTGGTTGGTCATTGAGTACCCCCTTCATGCTGACGTGCCGTCGCCGGCCCTCGGAATCACCGGCAACACGATGTGGGACGGGTGCGCGGCGTCGGAATAAACCCGCTGCTCAGCGACTACCGTGTGGGTATGGCGCCCCATGGGTTCGCCCGTGTTGGGGTTGAGGTCAAGTCGCGGCCAGTTAGACGAAGAAATGTCGACCCGGATACGGTGGCCCCGGTCAAAGAGATTGCTGGTCGGTGGCAGCACGATGGTCACCGGCACCACCTCACCCGGGCTGAGGAACACCTCTTTGTCATAGCCCTCACGGTAACGGCAACGGATGATGGAGTCATTGATCAGCATGTCAAAACCCGCCGGGTAGTCTTCATTGGCAGGGTGCACATCGATCAGCTTGGCAGTGAAGTCCGTGTCGAGTGCGCTCGAAGAGATCCAAAGGTGCACCGTCATCGGCCCTGTCACCTCCACCGCTTCTGTGAGTGGCGGCGTCTGGAACACGAGCACATCGGCGCGGTCGGCCAGGCGGGGGTAGGGCGCCTCTGAGCCAAAAAACTCGGGCGCCTCCTTTTGGTCTACCGGACCGGGGGACAGCAGGTCGCGCAGGCGCAGCACCGGGCTGAGCAACCGAGCCCAAGCCTGCTCCATGCCAGCGCCGCCAGCCGGCAACTCACCGATGGCACAGTACAAGCCGCCCAATGTGGGGACCGGGTGCGCCGGGTCATAGCTAAATTGGCGTGCCGCTTCACCCGGTGCCGGCCCTTGCGGGGACAGGCCACCGTCGGCACGCAGGAAATAGGGTGTTGGCACAGCACGGTCTAAGGGCCATGCCTGCTCGTCGCGCCAGCAGCCGCCGTGGTCAAGCTTGCCCTGGGGCGTTTTGCGACCCGAGCCGCCACCCATCACGAAAATCCGAACCGGCGCCTCATCAGCCGGCTGGCCGGTGGCATCGTCCGGCAGCCAGCGCGAAAAATACGAAAGCTGCTCTTCAAAGTACCGATTCACGCCCCAAACACTCTGCGGCCCAAAGTCGACCTGATGGCAATAGCTGGCCTCGCCTCGCATACCAACGTGGCTCCAGGGACCGACGATCAAGCGCATCGGTGACTTTTTCAGGCGTGTCATGGCCGTGAAGTATTCGGTGTCGGCAGCCGGAAACGGGTCATACCAACCGGTCGACATCGTGACCGGAATATCGGCGTGCTGCTCCCAGAATTTGGTGTAGTTGTGCTCGACCCGATCCCAGTAGCTGTCGTAACCGCCCCGCGTGTAGTAGTCCAGCAGCGAGGCCTCCAGCTCCGGCGTATGGCGCAGAGCCGTCTGGCCCGCCTTCCAAGGGGTAGCCCGAAACATTTGACGCAGGTTGCGCAGGTTGTCCCACACCTCGGCTGACTTGACTGGATCGTCCCGCACGCGTTGGTCATCCTGCGCGTGGATGAACAAGGCCCAGAACATGTGCTGCTGCATGGCGCCGCCCTCACGGCACTGGTTCTGGAAACTATTGGTCGGCACCACATCTGGCCAGATGGCGGTCAGGTTTTTCGGCGCTTCAATGGCCGTGCGCACCTGGGTGATCGCCGCATAGGAACTGCCCACCGTGCCTATACGGCCGTTACTCCAGGGCTGGGCACCGATCCAGTCGCAAATATCCGCCCCGTCGCGCCCGGTGTGGGGTGTGGCCGCGTGGTAGTACACCCCCGAGGCGTCCGACCGGTAACGGTCGCGCAGGTCGATCAGCACCACGTTGTAGCCCTTGGGGACAAAATAGTCTGCGATCTCACTGTAGCGCCGATCGGTCTTGTCATAAGGCGTGTGCAACATGATCGTCGGAAAGCGACTCTCGACAAAGGCGCCGTGTCTCGCTGGCCGGTAGATGTCAAACGCGAGCCGGACACCATCCCGCATCGGGACCATGACATCCTTGGAAAGATTGACGCCGTAGGTACTCATGAGTCCCCTTAATGCATTGAGTTCAGATGGCGATCGTCATGCCACCATCGATCACCATCACCTGTCCGGTCATGAAAGCCGAGGCCTCGCTGGCCAGAAAAACAGCGGCGCCCATCAAGTCCTCCGGTGCACCCCAGCGCTTCATGGGCGTGCGGTTGCTTATCCAGTCGTACTTGCCTGGCTGCGCTCGGAACACGGTGTTGATGTCTGTGGCCATGTAGCCCGGCGCAATGCAGTTGACCGTGACGCCCTGCGTCGCCAATTCAGAGGCCATGCCACGGGCGAGCCCTTCCAAGCCGGCCTTGGCCGTGATGTAGGGCGTGTTGGTGCCGCGGCCAATGCGGGCATTGACCGATGAAATCATGACGATGCGGCCCCAGCCCTGAGCCGCCATACCGACGGCCGCCTTGCGCGACAGGCGAAAACAGGAGTCCAGCGCCACGTTCATTGACAGTCGCCAGTCATCGTCAGAAATATCGAAAAAGTCGCGCGGCACACCAAAGGCGGCATTGTTGATCAAGATGTCGAGCTTGCCGAAACGAGCGACGATGTCGTCGATGGCTGCGTCAGCGGTCGGCCGGTCGCACACATCGAATGCGGCGATGGCCGCCCGGCCCCCTGCCGCCTCGATCTCAGCGCACCGGGCCGTCAGTGTGATGGCGTCGCGGCCATTCAGGACGACCAACGCGCCAGCATCGGCCAGGGCCCGGGCCATCGCGAAGCCCAGGCCGCGTGATGCACCAGTCACCAGCGCAACGCGCCCCATCAGGGAAAAAAGCGGACTCATCAGGCGCTACCTCCGGTTTTGGTCAAGGACCTTGTTCAGTGTCCTGTTCAGGCTGCAAAAAATGGTTCGGCATCTGGCGTGTAGCGGGCCACGCCAGCCGGATCAAGCTCGATCCCCAGCCCTGGCTTGTTGGGAATTGGCAGCATGCCATCGGCGTCAAGCACGAAGGGTTCGCGCAGAATGCCGTCAACGTAGGGGCTGCCTCCAATGAACTCCACCAGGTCTACCCCTGGGAACGCGGTAGCCAATTGCAGGTCGGCAGCAACGCCCAGGGCGGTGTTCCAGCCGTGGCCCACATAACGCACGCCATAGTCCTGTGCCATCCAGACAATGCGGCGCTGTTCGCTGATGCCGCCGACCTTGGTGACATCGGGTTGCACGATGTCAAAGGCGCCCCGCTCTAGCCATGGCAGAAATGACTGGCGTCGCGTCAGCACCTCGCCGCCCGCAATCGGCACCGGGCTGGCGCGTCGGAGGGTACAAAAATCTTCCAGCGCGTCGGGCTTGAGGGCCTCTTCGAACCAGCCCACTTGGTAGTCTGCCAGCATCTCGGCCGAGCGCAGTGCCCATTTCAGACCCTGGGGCCAATGCGCGTCGCTGGCGCCAGGATCAACAAACAGTTGGACGTCTGGGCCCAGAGCATCGCGGGTCGCAGCGATGATGGCGCGGTCCAGGCCCGCGTCATTCGTCCTTCCGAACGGACCCCAACCCACCTTGAAGGCCTTGAAGCCCCGGGCCTTATAGGGCGCCACGACGTCGTGCATCCGATCGGGCATCTCCATCAAGAGCGAGCAATAGGGGCGCACACGCTCAATATAGCGGCCGCCCAGCAAGCTACCCACCGACAAGCCCGTCGCCTTGCCAAGAATGTCCCACAGTGCGATGTCGATACCACTGATGGTGTGCGTCAAGGTGCCACCACGCCCCATCCAGAATGTATTCTGGTGCAGCTTTTCCGTCACCCGCTCGGGTTGCAGTGCGTTTTCACCTAAAAACAAGGGCTCAAGCACTTTCAGTGCGGCCTGCACCAGCCGGCCGTCGGTAAAGACACTGCCATAGCCCGTGATGCCGGCGTCCGTATGGACCGCGATCAGAGCGTGGATGGAGTCTTCCGGGCGGATTTCGGCGGACCAGCCACCCTTAGGGCTTTCGCCAAACAGGGGCGCGGCAACGATGGAGCGAATGCGCACTGGGGGCAGAGCGGTGGATGGGTTGTGTCCGGTTGTCAACATGGCTGCACGCTTTCTTAATGTTCAGGGGACCTTCGCCTGCGTCTCAGACCTTCGACGGGCGATGATGTTTTCCAGATCGACCTTGTGGATCTCGACGTCGATGTGGTCGCTGATTGCGCGGGCCATGTCGGCCACATGGCCAGACTGGAACACCGCAATCAGGGTGTTGTGCTCTTCCACGATGTCCAGCATGGGTTTACCCAAGGCCGAGAGGCCAAAAATGATGGTCATCTGGCGCGCCAGCATTTCCCACATGTCACTCAGTACCGCATTGCCAGCGAAGCCTGTCAGGGTCCGGTGGAACTGGGTGTCTGCGGTGGCAAATCCAAACACATCATTGGCGGCGGCGCGAGCCTCCATGTCGTCCACTATCGCCCGTAACGCGCCAATTTGACTGATTTGGTTGCGCCCCAAACGGATCGCCCGAGACAGCGCCGTGGTTTCCAAGGCGACGCGAACTTCGATCAATTGGTCGATGCGCTCCGGCGTGACAGGCGTCAGGCGGATGCCCTTGTAGGGCTCGTTGATCACGATGCCTTGACTCTCCAACACACGCAGGGCCTCGCGCACAGGCACCCGGCTGACCCCGAGCCGCTGCGCCAGTTCGGTCTCGATGATTCGGTCGCCGGGCAGGATCAGTCCCTCGGCGGCGGCGCCTACCAGGGCTTCGATCACTTGCTGCGCTAGGGTGCGAGGCTGCAGTTTTGCCAGCGAGAAGGCCAGCGCGTCCGGCGGCGTAGGTGGGGCAAGACCTGAGCGGTCCACGTCGAGCGTTGGCATTTGAATATTGTATACTATTATAAAGTATGCCGCGAGGAGTACTCGTTGCGGGTAGGGTTACCGGTGATCTTATCCGTGGACTGCAGCCCCAGCGACGACCTGCCGGGCCATCACCAGCCCAAACGCGGTACCCGCGTTGCCCAGGATTTACGCCAATAGGGTTCCCCATTGACCGTGATTTTTGTCTCCACCGTGTGGCGCATGCCATCGGCATCGCTTTGTGTGGTGCACTGTGCGTAGACTTGGCATGACCAGTCAGGACGAACCACGTTATAGCGAAAATCGCTGACGACACTCGCCTGCTCGGGCCGGTGCAGGCTGACGGTGTAAGACGAACCGTTCACGCCCACGCCGGAGTTTGTCCGGTAGTTGCAGGTCAGGGTTCCCGCTACCAGGTCACGGGTCACCGAGTAGTCGGGCGCTGGTATCTGGTCTTGGGGCAGTGGCGCGAACTCGCTGGACTGAAAGGCAGGCGCCGGCAATGTCGCAGCTGGCACCACGGGCATCTCGAGTCTGGACGGTTGCTGCGACCCATAGTGAATGGTGGCGGTGTAGTGGTCTGGGGACCTCCAGCATGTAGACCCGGCCTGGGGTTAAGCGCTCGGGCTCACTGTGGGAGCGCAAGTGGGTGAGATTAAGCACCGCCTTAGTGACCAGCACGCTGGTACCGTCGGGCGCAACATCACAGAGCTTGAGACTCAAAAAAGCAGTAGGGGCACCGGCCTGGTAGTACAAGATGGTGCGTGGCACGCCCACCATTTCCATCGCCTCAGTCATGGCCTTTGTGGTGTACACCAATGACAACCCCTCGTCAATGCGCTGGTCGTCAGCCATTCCCCAGCCCGGGGTAAATTGCCCGATCGCATAGCGACCGGCAGCAATGCCCACGTCCGGTCGGTACGCCAATAAATCGGCGCCGGGCAGAGCCGTTGGGATGGTCGCTGACGTCCCGAGTGAGCCTTCTGGCCCCAAAAAGTAGGACGCCACGCTGGCCTTTGGCGGCCAGGCCGCCTCGTTACGGAAATAGCCCGGGTCCTGCCGCCGCAGCGGTGCAGGCGGCGTGTAATCCCGCACGAACACCGTGACCGGGGGTTCGCGGTCGACCGGCAAGGCAGGGTCGGTGTCCAGGCCCTTCAGGTATTTGTCGAACCAGCGCAAGCACTCATACCGGTCGTTCATGCGCGGCAAGGGCCAGGCGTTCTCGGGGTAGTTGTGCGTCCAGGGGCCGACAATGACCCGCTTAGGGCAACTTAAGCGATCAAACGTGTGCAGCAAGTCGTCGCCATACCAGTCTGACCAACCCCCGATCAAGAAAGTGGCAGCCTTGACGCTGTCGTGCTTATCGCTGAGCAACCTGGACTGCCAGAATGGACCGTCCAGCAGGTGATCCACATAAGACAGGCTCCAGGGCGTGGAGTGTTCAAGGCGCTGCCGCCAGATGGCCTCCCACTGCTCACCCACCAGTTCAGCGTTGGGGGGGGCATAGTTGTAGGCGGCCATCAATGGCGCAAAGTTTTCCATCGCGAAAAGCCGCAATGTTCCACCCGGGCAGGCCATGCCCGAGTACCAGTCTGAGCACATCTGGCACAGGACCACGGCTTTCAACTCTGGGGGTGCCTGTCGGGCCGCATCAAAGCAAACGCCTGCGGTATAGCTGATGCCTATCATGCCGACATTGCCGTCACACCAGGGCTGCGTTGCGCACCAGCGAATCACCTCTACGCCATCCTGCACCTCTTCGGGGCTGCTTGGGGACTCACTGAAGCCCTCCGAATCACCCGTCCCACGGATATCGACATTGACGAACACATAGCCCTGAGAAGCAAAGTAGGGGTACCGTGTGGCGCGCGGGCCATA
>RFWA01000129.1 GCA_009922295.1 Betaproteobacteria bacterium | reverse complement strand
GGCAGTCTGTGTGCGAGGGCCCCAGGCTGCGCGCACTGAGTCATGGTGAAGCGTTGCACGGCATCATGGCGAGCCTGTTGGGAGTGCCGGCTCGGCCACAGGACTACATGTTTCTGCGTGCCGGAGCTGTCGGCCGTGCAACCGGGCTACATTTCGATTACCCATTCTTCACCCGCGCACACGACCAGGTCTACACGGTGTGGCTGCCGATCGGTGATGTGCCGGTGTGTGATGGGCCGCTCATTATGGTGGAGGGCTCCCACCACTTCCGCGATCTGATCGATCCGATGATCGGCTTTGACGTGGCGCGGGACACCACACGCAAAGCCACGCTAGCGCAGGACGCTCTGACCCTGGCGCGCGAGCGCGGCACCCGCTTGATGACGCGCAATTTCGAGGCCGGCGATGTGGTCATTTTCGGCATGTACATACTGCACGGATCGCTGGAAAACCATTCCCCGCTCCAGCGGGTGCGCCTGTCCTGCGACGTGCGCTGGCAACCGGCGGACCTGCCCTTGGACGAGCGGTACTTTGGGGCCAACCCGAGCGGCACCACCGGCGTGGGTTACGCTGAGCTGATCGGCGCCAAGCCTCTGACGCAGGAGTGGCACGTGCGCTGACTGGTGCGCTCCAAAGTCCAGGCGATGCGGCTCTGGTGGCGTGCAGTGGATAAATAAGAGTTACTGCGGTGAGGTAATTGCCTGCTTTTTGCGCGAGTTCGCACACTACAGCATTGCGCCGGAACCACAGAACCTGCCATACTTGTCCCCACCCAGTTGAATTTACTATCCGTCCAACTACAGAGAATTCTCATGCCAATAGCTTTAAGAAAAATGGCTTGGAAAACCTTCAGTCATGTGGCGCTGGTTCTGTGCTCTTTGGCAACCGTATTTGCTCATCTTCCGGCTGCTGCGCAAAGTTTCCCGAGCAAGACGGTGCGGATTGTCGTACCGTTTGCTGCTGGTACTGGAGCGGATATTTTTGCGCGTACGCTTAGCGTGAAGTTCTCGGAAACATGGGGCCAACCCGTTGTCGTTGAAAACATAACTGGTGCAGGTGGTTTACTTGGCAGCCAGACGGTGGGTAACGCAGCGCCCGATGGGCATACTTTGCTGCTCGCCGCAACATCTTGGGCGGTGGCGCCCAGCCTGTACGCAAAGCCCCCCTACGACGCCCTGCGTGATTTCGTAGCAATTGGGCGTATTGGCTTCATTCCCAGCGTTATCGTGGTCAATCCATCTCTGCCGGTGGCAGACCTCAAGCAGCTCATTGAATTGGCCAAAAGCAAACCCGGTCAACTGAGCTATTCGTCATCTGGCAAGGGATCGCCTAGCCACTTGTTCGTCGAATACCTGAAGGCAGTGGCAAAAATAGATATTGTAGAAGTGCCATACAAAATCTCGTCACAGGCTCTCACAGATGTTATCGGTGGCCAGGTTACGCTGAACCAACCCATTCTTTCTGCTGCGCTGCCGCAAATAAAAGCGGGGCGTCTCAAAGCCCTTGCAGTGACCACAAGCACACGCTCGGCGGCTGCGCCTGAGATCCCGACTGTTGCAGAGGCAGGAGGTTTGCCTGGTTTTGAGGCCGCACAATGGCAAGGATTGGTAGCGCCAGCTGGAACGCCACAGCAGGTCGTGGCGCGAATCAATGCAGACCTTAACCGCATATTGCAGATGCCAGACGTCAAACAGCGCATTGGGGGATTGGGGGTTGAGTTTGCGCTGACGACCCCGGCCGAGTTCTCAATAGATATAAAGGCCGACATAAGCAAGTGGAGTCAGCTCATCAAGTCGCTTGCTGTACCGCTCGACTGAGAGAAAGCCGAACGGCCAGCTTGCTATCGACTGGCCTCAGTAACCCTTCACACCGACAGTTTTTTTGTGGCCACACTTCCTAGCCCCAACCTGCTTTCTGGAGCAACCAGTTTTCGACCAACATTGGTCGGCCGCCATCAGGCGGTGTCGACTGGACACTATTTGGCAAGCCTGGCAGCGATGCGCGTGCTGGATAGGGGTGGTAACGCGGTCGATGCAGGCGTAACGGCGGCGATGACGCTTGCGGTAGTTCAGCCTGACATCGTCAGTTTCGCTGGCGTCGCTCCCACGCTGATTTACGTCAAGTCTGAAGATCGGATTATCAGTTTGGCCGGCCTTGGTTGGTGGCCAAAGGCCGCCAACCAAGAGGCTTTGCGCAAGGCTAGCATGGACGGGCACATGCCTGACGGGTTGCTGCGCACGGTCCCTGCCCTTGAGCTTGCCCGCGATGGCTTTCCTGTCTACCCGTTGTTAGCCAACAATTTGAAGGCAGTAGCTGAACGAAATGCTCAGTGGAAATCCAATGCTGAAGTCTATTTGCCCAATGGAGCCGCTCCAATGGTGGGCGACTTGTTTAGCCAAAATGACTTAGCCCGAAGTATTGCGGGAATGATTGCAGCGGAACGCGCAAGCAGAGGGGATAGGGACAACAAACTACAGGCCGTGCACGACTATTTTTACCGCGGTTTAATCGCCAACGCGATTGCGGACTACCACGCTGAGAATGGGGGGTTCGTCACAAGGCAGGACCTTGCCGAATTCGAGACACCCGTAGAGGAGAGTATCTATGCGGACTATCGCGACTACCGCGTTCATACGTGTGACGTGTGGTGCCAAGGCATTGTGTTACCCCAGACCTTGAAGACACTTGAACGCTTCAATATCCGTTCGATGGGACACAACACGGCGGACTACCTACACACCCTAGCGGAGGCGATGAACCTTGCATTCGCAGACCGCGAAGCCTATGTCGGAGACCCGGCTTTTGTGAAGGTCCCTACCCAGGCGCTGCTCTCAGCGGACTATGCGGCTCTTCAACAAGCGCGCATAGACCCGCAACGCGCTTTCGGCAAGATGCCAGACGCTGGAAACCCAGCTGCCGCGCCAACACGCGCTCCTACACTTTCGCCTCCCGCTGCGGCCAGCGGCAGTGCAGCGGGCATGTCGCCGGACACCATCTACGCATGCGCCGTAGATCGCTGGGGCAATGCCTACTCCGCAACGCTGTCCGACACCTCTTTCGACACGCCCACGATCCCTGGTACTGGGCTCGCTGTGTCTTCTCGAGGATCTCAGAGCCGGCTCGACCCAAACCACCCGAGCGTGGTAGCTCCTGGCAAGCGACCTCGCCTCACGCCGGCTCCGGCCATGGCATTTCGCGATGGCAAGTTTTTCATGGCATGGGGCACCCCTGGCGGAGACGTGCAAATGCAGGCCATGCTCCAAGTGTTTTTGAATGTCACCGAGTTTGACAAACGGTTGCAGGAGGCTATTGAAGCGCCCCGAATATGCACCAAGAATTTTCCTGACTCCTTCGCTCCACACGCCTACTTTCCTGGCAGACTGTTGTTGGAAAAAAATCTGCCAGCTGGTATTGCGGAAGAACTGAAGCAAAGAGGACACGATGTCGAAACCATACCCGCACTTCCGGGTGTCAGCGGGGCCGTGTGCGCCATAGTCCGAGACCCTAAGTCCGGCCTCCTCAACGCTGGCGCAGACCCAAGACGCGAGGCTTATGCGCTTGCTTGGTGAAGAGAAAAAATCGATTTGCTTGCGTTAGGGATGGAGGTAGTTCTGTCTCATCAGGACGTCAGAACAGGTGTCCAGCTTGACGATGTTGATTTTCTCAGGGGCATCGTGCAGATTGGTGGCGCACCGCAGCAGCGCTTAGCGCAGGCCAGGGACTATGCGCAAAATGCGGATGTCTTCTGGCGGCTCCGTGCCCCGGGCCAACTGCAGCATGCGCGGCAGCAGGCCCGTCTTGTCGACCACCCAGAGGCCTTGCGCCACGGGTTCGACTTGACCCGGCAAATGGGCCACTTGTGCCAGCTGCGCCGCCCGGATCACCAGATAGTAGGGCCGTCCCACCGTAGGCAAGCGCGGGCGCTCACTGACAGAGACGGAGGGCGCCTGGTTGTAAAGCCCCAGCTCTCGGGCCACCAGGTCCATTTGCCAAACATAAATGGCACCGGGGGGTTGCGTAGCCAGCACCCGGTTCGCGTTGTAGGCCAGCCCGACCGACAGGTAGGTCAGGGTCATCAATACAGTGATAAAGCTGTACAGCAAGGCCACGCCCCACATTGGCAGCAACAATAAGGCCCTGGCACGCCAAGGTGCACGCCACAGCTTGCCGAGCGCCAGTCCGACCAGCAAGAACAGTAACACCAAGCAGGTCACCATCGGCTGGCCGACATACAGGGCCAGCGCCAGTGCCAGCCCGGCCGTCAGCGCGGCCATGCCGAGTTGGGCCAATTCCAGTCCGCGCCGGCCGTCGGGCTGGGCCAGCACCGGTGCCAGATACTGGCCGCACAGGATAGCGGCGAATGGGAACACGATCACCGTGTAGTAATCGAGCTGGAAGCTGGTCAGGCTGAACAAGCCAAAGGTCACGGCAAAGGAGGCGCCGAGGTACACCAGCTGGCCCTGTGCGCGCCTGTCGCTGTTGCGCCAGCCGCGCCAGGCCTGTCCCAGCGCAGCGAAGGCGACGGCCACCCAGGGCAGGAAGGCCCACAGAAACACATGCACAAAGAAGACCGGATTACCGTCTGTGTTGCGGATCGGGCCGGTATTGAAAAACCGGCCGAACTGACTGTCCCACACAAAAAAACGAATGCCCGAGACGCCGGTACGCTCAAACACCAGCTTCTCCGGATGGGCGTCGAACTGCAGGTATAGCGCCAGCAGCTCCGGCGAGGTGAGCAGCAGCGTCAGTGCCAGCGCCAGCCACCATTTACCCTGCCACAGCTCGCGCCAGCGGCCCTGGTAGAACCACAGCGCCACCAGGCCGCTGCTGATGGTGATCAGGGTAAAGATGCCCTTGGTCATCACCGCTACCGCGCTGAAAAGCGCACCCAGCAGCAGGTACTTCAGCCTTGGGGTGGCGTCGTGGCGTAACCAGTAGTAACAGGCGCCCATGATGCTGCCGGTGAGGTAGGTCTCGGCACGCACGTCGGTTGAGGTCAGCATCACCTGGAATGCCGATACAAACACCAGCACAGCGAGCCAGGCGGCGTCCCGCCCGTAGAAAAGGCGAGCCAAGCGGTAGGTGTAGTAGGCCCCGAGCAGGTGGAACAGGAAGCCCGGCAGGTTGTAGCTGATGGCGTTGACACCGCCCACCTTGAAAAACAGCGCCGTCACCCAGAACGGAAAATGCGGCTTGTCCAGCCAGTCTTGCCCGTCCAGCACCAGGTTGACCCAGTCGCCGTGGCGCACCATGTGCTGCGACAGCGCGGCATAGGTGACGGAGTCACCGGCGTTGATGATGGGCGTGACCAGGCCGATGGCATTGACCAACAGCGTGATGAGAACCAGCCAGCGGACGAGGGGGAGGGTGTTCAAGATGTGACGGGCATGAGCCCGCGCGGTTACAGTCACCGCAAGGATAATCGACAATCGTAGTCGTGCTTGCCCTCCCTATCGCGACAGCGCCTTTGCCTGCATCTCGAACATCCGTTGTAAGGGCACACGCTTTGGCAGGCCGTTGTCCTGGATCAGGATATCGGCCATGTATTTTTGCCATCGCTGCCAGGCCGGGTGTTGTGGCAGGTGGTCCATGGTGTGGTCTTTGCGGCGAACCATGATCGCGAACAGCAGCAGTGACTGAGGCTCGAGATGAATCTCGTAGTGCAGCACGCCGGCATCCAGCAGGGCCTGCCGCATGTCTGGCCAGAGTGCATCATGGCGACGTTGGTATTCTGACGCGTAACCTTCACGCAGTTGCAGACAGAAAGCTACGGACTCACTGCCTGGTAGTGGCCCCGGCGTTGGCAAGTTACCTCTCACGGCGAAGCAGCGGGCGTGGTGGCGGCGGGATGCACCACTGCGAAGGCATTGCCGCCGCTTTTGGAAGATGCAGCCAAAGCAGCAATGACCGAAACCGTGGCCGCGCCGATGGCGCCTGGGGTTAGATTGCTGCCCCGGCCTTGTGCTAAATCGACCACGGCATGAATTGGTCCCTCGCAGTGGTAACTCCATTGCCCGGGTGAAATTTTCAGAGGCAGCCTATCTTCGCCGTCGTGACGGCTAAGAGATACGCGGTCTCGGTCAAGCTCTACTTCCATCACGCCCTCGTTTCCGGTTATGAACAACCTGAGCAGGGCTCGCTGGCCTTCGGGCAAGGCAGCTGCACCGCTGAGTGACAAAACTGAGCCATTGGCACACAACACGATGGCGGCATTGCATAAGTCGTTGCCATCCACGTTGAAGTTGTGCGCACTGACCGACAGCGCATCCAGGCCCGTCAGCCATAAGGTCAAAGCCACTGAGTGCGACAGCTGACCATATGCAAAGCCGCCCCCGTTCGCAGGATCTTGCCAAGTATCGCGAGCAGGACGGAAAAACATGGTGCTCCATCGGGCCAACCCGACGCTGCCCTCAAATACGGCCCGAGTTGCAGAAACAAAACTGCAGCTGACATGCTCAATACGCCCTACAGCGCCATCCATCAGTGCTTGGCGCACCTGAGCTAGGCCGGGAAGATAGTGGTAGCCGTTTGCCAAAACCAGTGAGAGCCCAGCGCGTTGGGCTTGCGCTACCAGAGCCCAGGCGTGCGCAGGGTCCAGGGTCATGGGCTTTTCACACAAAACGTGGGCGCCGCATGCCAGTGCCGCCTGACAATGCTCGAAATGCGTTTTGTGGGGGGACGCGACCACTACCACGTCTGGCTTTCTTGCAAGAACGTCATGGTAATTTTCTGAGCTAAATTGAAAGCCAAAATGGTCGCGTACACGCTGCAGGTCGGCTGCGCCTAGCCTACACACGCCATCAAGCACCACGTCAGACCGCGAGGCCAGCGTTGGAATGTGCGATTGAGCGGCATACCATCCGGCGCCAATCACGGCTGCCTTAATACGGGGGGTTGTC
>RFWA01000128.1 GCA_009922295.1 Betaproteobacteria bacterium | reverse complement strand
CGACCATGCCCAGGCCGCGCGGCGCCTGGCCTGGGTGGACCTGCACACCGGCTTAGGGCCCAGCGGCGTGGGCGAGCGCATTTTTGCCTGTCGCGACGACGCCACTGCCCTGGCCCGCGCCCGCCACTGGTGGGGCGGCGGCGGCGCCACGCCCGTTACCTCCATCTATGACGGCTCGTCCAGTTCGGCCTTTCTCACTGGCCTGATGTGGGTGGCCGCCTACCAAGAGTGCCCGCAGGCCGAGTACACAGGCCTGGCGCTGGAATACGGCACCCTGCCCATTGCCGACATGCTGCAGGCGCTGCGCGCCGACCATTGGTTGCACCAGCACCCCGATGCGCCAGCGGCGCTGGCGGCGCAAATCCACCAGCAGGTCAAAGACGCTTTCTTTACCGATACGCCGGTCTGGAAGGACCAAATTCTGAGTCAGGCGCGTCAGGTGCTGGCGCAGGCGTCGGCTGGGTTGGCTGCTTGATAAAAACCAGCCCTAGCCCGCTGCTGGCTCAGGATGGCCCCATCGTGACCCTGCTGCGCCAGCGTGTGCCGGGATTGATGGCGGCTTATGCCTTTGGCAGCCAGGTGCAGGGAACGGCCGGCCCGCACAGTGACCTGGACCTGGCCGTGCTGGTAGCCGGCTACGCCGACCCACTGCTGCTGTGGGACCTGTCCGCCGCCTTGGCAGACTTGGCCCACTGCCCGGTTGATCTGCTGGACCTGCGGGCCGCCAGCACCGTCATGCAGTACCAAGTTATCACCACGGGCACTTGTTTGTGGACGGTCGGGCTGCCGGTGGGCCTGTTTGAATGCTTTGTGCTGAGCGAAAAAACCGCTCTCGACGAAGCTCGGGCCCCCCTTCTTGCTGACATTCAGGCGCGAGGCACGGTGTATGGCTGATGACGTGCTGCTCAATAAGGCGGCCACGGTGGAGCGCTGTGTTGCTCGCGCCAGGGAAGAGTACTTCCAAGGCCCCGATACCTTTGCCACAGATTTCACCCGGCAGGACGCCGCTGTACTCAATGTTCAGCGCGCGTGTGAGGCCGCGTTGGACATGGGCCAACATCTGGTGCGGCGCGATAGCCTGGGTGTGCCGCAGGGCGCAAGGGATGTCTTTGCCTTGCTGGCCCAAGCGGGCTACATCCCGGATCCCCTGGCTACCGCGCTCAAACGCATGGTGGCGTTCCGCAACATCGCTGTCCATGACTACCAAAGCCTGTTGCTGCCCATTCTGGTGAATGTCATCACCCAACATCTGGATGAGTTTCAGGCCTTTACCCGGCTACTGCTGCAGCGACCGGAATAGGCGCTTGACTTAGAAGATAAACCAGTTCCAGGCCTTATCCAGCTTCAATAGTTAGCTACTAAAATAATAGCAGATTGCCGTTGCCGATCGGTAGCTGTGATTGACGGGGTCAAACTCCCAAGCGGCGCACAGCCATTTCAAGCAGGCCATCAAAGATCAGGTTGTCGACCAATTCGGCCGGCAGGTTCATGCTGGGTGCCATTTTCCAGCCGGCGCCGCCGGTCATCACGCAGTGGGGTTCTGTCCCACAGTAGTTTCGCAGATGTTCAACCATTCGCGCCACAGCACCGGCAATCGCGTAGGTGCCACCGCTGGTCAGGGCGTCGCTGGTGTTGGTTGGGAAGAGGCGCACCTCGCCGGTCGGTACATGCAGGCCGGCAGTGCCTGACTCCAGGGCACGCAGCATGATGCCGTGGCCAGGAAGGATCAGCCCACCCAGGAACTTGCCGCTAGAGTCAACAGCATCCACAGTGACGGCGGTGCCGACCATCACCACGACCAGTGGTCGCGCCTGGCCATGGGCCAGCATGCGGTGCCAGGCACCGATCATGGCGACCCAGCGGTCAGCGCCTAGCCGGGCAGGGTGGTCGTAGCCATTGACCAGACCGGCCTCAGCCGCGCTGGCCACCACCCATTGCGGTGCCACGTCCCAAATCTCCATCTGCTCTTCAACCCGGCGTTTGATCGCATCGCCGGCCACGATGCATCCCAGCATGTGCTGGGGTGGTGGCAGGGTGGCCCAGGCACCTTCGGCCAGCTTGTCAATATGCTCGAGAAACTCTGCCCCATGCGCCAAGAGGCGGCCGTGTGGTTGAGCATTTTCGTAGAGCGCCCATTTCAGGCGGGTGTTGCCGACGTCGATCGCCAGGAAGGTCATGCCGCAATTATCATCAAACTCAGTTCTGCCGCCAGGGCAGGCCGTGGTGTCGCCAGCCGCCTTGTTGGCCGCGGTGGGCGTGGTCGTCCGGATCGCCTTCAAAGCCCTCCAGAATGTTGTAGGCCTCAAGCCCCAGTTCGGTGGCGCGTTTGGCGGCGGCGATGGAGCGCACCCCGCTGCGGCACAGCAGCAGTGCTTTCTTGCCTGAGGGCACGGCGGCTTGCACCGCCGTATCAAATACCGGGTTCATGGCCATGCCAGGCCACTGTTTCCAGGCCACCGGCACGGCGCCCGGTACAAAGCCGACCCATTCGCGCTCGGCGTCTGTGCGTACATCCACCAGCACCGCTTCGCCCGCGGTCCACCAGCGGTAGGCCAGCTCGGGCGACACGTCGCCGGCATAGCCTGCCGCTGGGCGAGGGTGCTTCAGTTCGCCGCCGCCTGCATCGTGCCGCAGGCCTGAGTGCAGGTTGGCGGGCACCGCCTCGTCGATGCGTTTGGGGCGCGGCAGTTGTAGCCCTTCCATGATGGCCCGGAACTCAGTCAGCGATTTGCCCGCGATGCGCGGGTTGCTGATCTTTTCAGCACCAATGGTGGAATGCGTGCGGCCTTGGTAGTCGTGCCCCGGCCAGACGGTGGTGGCGTTGGGCAGGGCGAACAGCACCTGCGTCAAGCTGCAATACAAGGCCTCGGGGCTGCCGGACTGAAAGTCGGTGCGACCGCAGCCGTTGATCAGCAGGGTATCGCCGGTCAAGACATGATCGCGCCATAAAAAGCTCATGCTGCCAGCTGTGTGGCCGGGCGTGTGCAGGGCGGTGACCTGTTCCTGGCCGAAGCGCAAAATATCGCCATGCTTAAGCTGCATGGCGGCGGTGTGGATGCTGCATCCACTGGGGGCTGCAGTGCGGGCGCCGACCAATTCCGCCAGCTGACCGGCGCTGGTGATGTGATCGGCATGGGCATGGGTCTCCACCGTCCAGAGCAGCTTCAGCCCATGCTCGCGCAGCACGGCCAGGTCGCGCTCGATCTGCTCGTCCACCGGGTCTATGATGAGCGCCTCCCGCGTGGCTTCGTCAAACAGCAGGTAGGTGTAGGTGCTGGAGCCGGGGTCGAACAGTTGCAAGGGGTTCATTTGGTTTTCCTGGTCTGGCTGGTCATTGAAATTAATTATGCTGCGGATTGAAAAAATGACCGACCGTCTCGTGGTTTCTACCTAGTGGCGTTCTTTGCTGCACCGCCATAATTTATATCCCCTGTGCCATAACTCTTGGAGAATTTCTTGACTGATAGCAAAACACCTCGTCGTCGCAGCCTGCTCAAAGGCGTTGCCGTTGCCGCTGGCGCCATGTCCGCTCCCATGATTGCCAAGGCGCAGGCCGGCCCAATCTCCATGCGCTGGCAGAGCACCTGGCCCGCCAAAGATATTTTTCACGAGTATGCATTGGATTACGCCAAGAAGGTGAACGACATGACCGGCGGTGACCTCAAGATCGAGGTCCTGCCAGCGGGCGCCGTGGTGCCGGCCTTTGGTTTGCTGGAGGCTGTGTCCAAGGGCACGCTTGATGGCGGGCACGGGGTGTTGGGCTACCACTACGGCAAGCAGAACGCCTTGGCGCTCTGGAACTCTGGCCCGGCCTTTGGCATGGATGCCAACATGCTTCTGTCTTGGCACAAGTATGGTGGCGGCGAACAGTTGCTTGCCAAGCTGTATGCCTCGATCGGCAGCAATGTCCAGTCCTTCTTGTATGGCCCCATGGCGACTCAACCACTGGGTTGGTTCAAAAAGCCGATCACCAAGGCAGAAGACTTCAAGGGTCTCAAGTTCCGCACCAATGGCCTGGCCATCGACCTTTTCACGGCCATGGGCGCCGCGGTCAACGCCCTGCCGGGTGGGGAAATCGTGCCGGCCATGGACCGGGGTCTGCTTGATGGTGCCGAATTCAACAACGCCACATCGGATCGCATACTTGGTTTCCCTGATGTGTCCAAGGTCTGCATGCTGCAAAGCTACCACCAGAGCGCAGAAACCTTCGAGATCATGTTCAACAAGACCAAGTACGACGCGCTGCCGCCCAAAATGAAGGCGATCATTGCTGGCGCCACGGAGGCGGCTTCCGCCGAAATGTCCTGGAAAGCCATCGACCGTTATTCCAAGGACTACATCGAGCTGCAGACCAAAGACAAGGTCAAGTTCTACAAGACGCCAGACTCGATTCTGCAAACCCAGCTGAAGCTGTGGGATGCTATTCTTGAGAAGAAATCGGCTGAAAATCCGCTCTTCAAGGAAGTTGTGGAATCGCAGAAGGCATTTGCCGAGCGAGCTGTCAAGTGGGATCAGGACACCTATGTGAGCCGCCGTATGGCCGTTGGTCATTTCTTCGGCGACAAGAAAGCGGCGCCTGTTAAAGCGGCGCCTAAGAAGGCCTGATTTTCCTCGCGGGTCGAACGATCAGCCATCCGAACCTGATTCGGATGGCTGAGTTTTTTTAGTGAGAGCACTTCATGCAAAAATTATTACTGGCTGTTGACAAGCTCAGCACGGTGATCGGGCAAGCCTTTTCATGGCTGATCGTTGTCCTGACCCTGCTGATCAGCTGGGAGGTGTTCTCACGCTATGCGCTGGACAACCCGCACCCCTGGGCCTTTGACGTGATGAGCATGCTGTACGGCTCCGTGTTTATGATGGCGGGTGCTTACACGCTGTCCAAAAATGGGCATGTGCGGGGCGATGTGCTGTACGGGTTTTTTCCGCCGCGGTTGCAAGCTGGGTTGGACTTGGCCTTGTACATCCTGTTCTTTATTCCGGGGGTGGTGGCCATGGCCTGGGCCGGTTACAACTTTGCAGCCGAGTCCTGGGCCATCAATGAGCATTCCAACATCACGGCCAACGGCCCGCCGGTCTACCCTTTCAAAACCATCATCCCGATTGCCGGCACTATTCTGCTGGCCCAGGGGCTGGTTGAAATCGTGCGTTGTATCGTCTGTTTGCAGCAGGGTCAATGGCCCTCGCGCGGGCAGGACGTCGAGGAAGTCGACGTTGAGAAGCTGAAAGAAATGGTGCAGGTGAAAGACGAGGACATTGCCAAGCTGTCTGCGCTTCAACCGGCGTCGTCGGGGAGCCAAAAATGAGAAAAGAAGTCTGGTTTGGCCTGAGCATCATGGCCGCCGTGGTGCTGGCTGCCTTTGTGCTGTTGCCGGCACCATCGCAGATGACCAACGGCCACTTGGGTCTGCTGATGCTGGCGCTGGTGGTGGTGGCCATCATGCTCGGTTTCCCCACAGCTTTTACCTTGATGGGTATGGGTATGGTCTTCGCCTGGATTGCCTACCGCAGTCAAAATCCGGGTTTGGCGGTGCAGCAAACCTTGGACCTGATGGTGCAGCGCACTTACTCGGTGATGTCCAACGATGTGCTGATCTCTATCCCCCTTTTCGTGTTCATGGGTTATCTGATCGAGCGTGCCAACCTGATCGAGAAACTGTTCAAGAGCATGCACCTGGCCACCGCGCGGGTTCCGGGCTCGCTGGCAGTGGCCACCATCGTCACCTGTGCCATTTTTGCCACGGCCACCGGTATCGTGGGCGCGGTGGTGACGCTGATGGGCTTGCTGGCACTGCCAGCCATGCTGCGGGCGGGCTACAGCGTGCAGCTGTCGGCGGGCGCTATCACGGCAGGTGGTTGTCTGGGTATCCTGATTCCGCCTTCGGTGATGTTGATCGTTTACGGCGCCACTGCGGGCGTGTCGGTGGTCAAGCTGTACGCCGGGGCGTTTTTCCCGGGCATCATGCTGGCTACTCTCTATGTGGTGTATGTGGTGGTGGTGGCCAAGCTCAAGCCGCACCTAGCGCCGCCTATGTCGGCCGAAGACCGGCGCGTGCCACTGCCCGAGTTTGCTCAGATCGTGTCGAGCAGCGTGAGTCATCGGGTGCTGCCGGGCTTGATTGGCGCCATCAAGGGCAAGCGCAACAGCGCGGTGCCGCTGCGGACCTTGCTCAATCACCTGGGCATTGCCGTGTTGCCGGCGCTGGCGGTAGCCCTGATCATGGGCGTGCTCTATTTCAAGGTGACGGCGCCGTTGGTGGAGGAAGCCGCCGAAGGTGTGGTGGCGATGGGTGCTGCTGCCACCGGAGTACCCGAGGAAGAGGAAAAAAGTGCCAGTGGACTATCTGAGCCAGAGGAGGCTGGAGGCCTGAAGGCGCCACCCGGTGCCGCCGACACGAAGGCCGAGGCCGCCTCTGAGCCGGCCGCTGTGACCACCTCGGCGACGTCGGCCGAGCCGGTCAAGGCAGCGGCGGCAGAACCCGCATCGACGTCGGTTGCCGAGCCAGCGGCCGCGCCGCAGCGACTCCCCGCGCCAATGAGCTTCTGGGTCGGGCTAGCGAGCTGCGCCGTGGCACTGGCCATCTTCTATGCCTATTTCAGCTTTGCCCGGCTCGAGATCTTCAAGATGCTGCTGGGCTCGTTCTTCCCGCTGGCGGTGATGATTCTGGCGGTGCTGGGTACCATCGTATTCGGTCTTGCCACCCCCACTGAAGCAGCGGCTATGGGCTCTATGGGCGGCTTGCTGCTCGCTGCGGCCTACCGGCGGCTGAATATGGGCGTGATGAGAGAGTCGGTCTACCTGACCGCCAAGACCAGCGCGATGGTGTGCTGGCTGTTCGTGGGCTCCAGCATTTTTTCTGCGGCTTTTGCGCTGCTGGGTGGGCAGGAGCTGATCAACCAGTGGGTTTTGTCGCTGGACATGACGCCAGTGCA
>RFWA01000127.1 GCA_009922295.1 Betaproteobacteria bacterium | reverse complement strand
GGATTGGTCGATGACGTTCATCGACTTGCCGGGATAGTCCAGCGTCAGGGTGACGATGCCTTGCGCGTCTTGCGCATAGTGGATAGTGGGGTTTGTCATAGGCGTTCAATCACCATAGCAGAGCCCATGCCGGCGGCCACACACAGGCACACCAGTGCGGTACGCAGGCCTCGGCGTTCGAGTTCATCTAAGACCGTGCCCAAAATCATGGCGCCGCTGGCGCCCAGCGGATGGCCCATGGCAATGGCGCCTCCGTTGACATTGATACGGTCAGGGTCAATGTGCAGCGCCTCCATAAAGGTCAGCACCACCGAAGAGAAAGCCTCGTTGATCTCCCACAGGTCGATGTCGCTGGCCTGCATGCCCGCGCGGGCCAGGGCTTTTTGGGCGGCGTGGCTGGGCGCATCCAACATCAGCGTCGGCTCTGAGCCGATGGTGGCAAAGGACACAATGCGCGCCCGTGCCTTCAGGCCGTGCTGCGTACCGGCCTGGGCGTTGCCCAGCAGCACGGCCGCAGCGCCGTCCACAATGCCCGAGCTGTTGCCGGCGTGGTGGGCGTGCTCGATGCGTTCGAGCTGCGGATAGCGCTGCAAAGCCACGCTGTCATAGCCGTATTGCGTGCCCATTGAGGCAAATGCAGCGGGCAGGGCGGCCAGTGATTGCACGCTGGTGCCCGGACGAATAGTTTCGTCGCGGGCCAGCAGTTCCAGACCCAAAAAGTCTTGCACGGGCACCACCGACTTGTCAAAGTAGCCCGCCTCCCAGGCCTGGGCGGCGCGCTGGTGGCTTTGGGCAGCGAAGGCGTCCAGGTCCTGGCGGCTGTGGCCGTGCAGCGAGGCCAGCAGGTCCGCCGAGATGCCTTGCATCACAAAATAGGTTTTAAACGCCAGTTGCGGCTCTAAGGCCCAGGCGCCGCCGTCGGCGCCCATGGGCACGCGCGACATCATTTCCACACCACCGCCGATGGCCAGATCGGCCTGCCCGGCCATGACCCGCGCTGCGGCAATGGCCACCGCCTCCAAACCGGAGCCGCAGTAGCGGTTGATCTGCATGCCGGCCACTGACTGGTCATAGTCCGCCTGCAAGACCGCCATGCGGGCGATATTGCCGCCTTGTTCGCCCACCGGCATCACACAGCCCAGCACCACGTCATCCACGCCCTGGGTGTCGAGTGCGTTGCGCTCGCGCAAAGCCACCAACGGCCGGCTGGCCAGCCACACCGGCGTGATCTCGTGCAGGCTGCCGTCGGGCTTGCCTTTGCCGCGCGGCGTGCGCACAGCCTCTGCGATGTAAACAGGGTTCATGGTGTGGTCCAGCTTAATGGGTCGGGGTTTGCATGAGGGTGGTAAAGGCATCGTTGGCGCAGTTGTAGCCATGCAGGGGCAGGGCGTTCAAGTTCGTCAGCTGTGATGCCAGCTGCCCGGACTGCATGGGCTGTGCGTCGGTTTCTCCAACGCCTGCTCGTCGGATGAGGCCGGCGCCTGCCACCAGCACCTCGCCGGTCACGTTGCAGGCGGGGCTGGCCAGCCAGGCCACCAATGGGGCGACCAGACCAGGGTCCAGCGCGCCGGCTGTTTTGGTATCCAGGTGCGGGGCGGTCATCTGCGACAAGCCATAGGGCGCAACGGCATTGACCAGAACCCCGTGTCTACGTCCTTCCAGGGCCAGCGCGCGCATCAAGCCGATCACTGCCGCCTTAGCCGCCGAGTAGGCTGCTTGACCGACGTTGCCGTACAGGCCTGCGGTAGACGTGGTGAGGATCAGCCGGCCATAGCCTTGCCCAAGCAGCTGAGGCCATGCGGCATGCGCCAAGTGCAAACTGCCGAAAAAGCTGGTGTCAAAGATGTGGCGGAACTCATCCATGCCCTGTTTGGCAAAGGTGCGCCCGTGGTCGATTCCTGCATTGGCCACCACGATGTCCACGCCACCAAAATGCTGCATGGCTTGGTCCACCATCTGCAAGCCGCTGCCAGGCTCGGCCACATCACACCAACTGGCCTGCGCGGTGCCACCCGCCGCACGAATAGCCTCAACCGTGAGGCTGGCCGAGGTGGTTGCATCTGCCTCTCCCGCATGGCGTCGGTTGTTGACCAGCACACGGGCCCCACGGCTGGCCAGATGCAAGGCATAGGCGCGGCCCAGGCCCTTGCCGGCGCCGGTGACGATGGCGCGTTGGCCTTGAAGGTCCAGCGGCGTCACCCCGGTTTGCCCCAGGGGAAGAAGGCCGGTACCCGAGCCATGTAGTCCGCATAGGTGGGCTTGGTGCGTGCCAGGTAGCGCTCCTGCATGGGTGTGGCTGAACCGGCACTCATGAACCAGGTCACGTACAGGGGGCAAGCCAGGGCCAGCCAACCCCAGGGGTGCATTAACCCCAGCGCACCGAAGCTCCACCAGACCACGGCCTCGCCGAAATAGTTGGGGTGACGCGACAGGCGCCACAAGCCGGTGTCCAGCACCATGAGGCGGTCAGTTCGGCTGGCCTTGAAGTGCTCCAGTTGGAGGTCACCCACCACCTGAAAATAAAAACCCACGCCGAATATTGGCATTGCCAGGACATGCTGCCAGCCCAGTGCTTGCGGTCCCGCTGCGACGGCAAGGACCAGGCCCAGTGACCAGAGCCACACGGTGACCCCCTGCATGATGAAAACCTGGAAGTAGCTCCACCACCACCAGGCGCCGCCAAAGCGCCTGCGCCAAGCGGCATAGCGGCCGTCCTCACCGTGCCCGCGGTTGCGCAGGCCAATGTGCGAGGACATGCGCAGGCTCCACAGCGCGACCAAGACCACGATCATGATCTCATGGGGCGACCACTGACCGCGCCAGACCACCAGGCCGGTGACCGGAATCGCCACCGCCAGCGGGTAGGCCACGTCCATGATGCCGCAGTCACGCCGGGCCAGGCTGAGCAGCCAGACCGCGGTCAGGAAAGCCGCCGTGATCAAGCCGGACTGCAGGTAGAGCGCGAGAAAGTCCGAAGCCGGCGAGCCGGCGGGAAGTAGCAGCGAGGCCAAGACGATCACCATCGCCGCGATAGGGTAAACAAACTCGCGGGCCGTGCCGACCCGCAGTTCTGGCCGGCGCCGGAACACCAGCAGGCCAGCCATCCAGACCAGCCAAAGGCCGGCGGCCAACAAGGGCAGTGCTGCTGTCATGGCAGGCTCAGCAAACCGTTGCGCACATCGGCACCATTGGCCCAACAGGAGTGCGTGCCGCTGCACAGCTTGTGTGGTAACTCGATGCGACACACCGGGCCTTCTGCAAAGCGCTTGCAGTCGATCAGCAGCGCTTCGGAGCGCTGGGTGTTCTCGTTGGTGACAAAGGTCACCAGGTAGCCATCGTCCTCATCTGAGGCGTTGATGCGCGGTGCGAACGGCGCCTCGCTGGCGTACTGTCCCTCGGGCAACGCAATTTGCCAGGACTCCCCGGTGAGCAGGTCATGCTTGACGTAGCCATTGAACAAAAACCACCCCGGTACCTGCACGGCGCTGTAGATGTAGCGGTAGTGGCGCCCGGCATAGCGCTGGTTGATCATGCCGAACTCCAGGGTACGATCGTCAAGGCGTTGCTCGGTGGTTTGCCCGGTGGCCAGGTTGAAGCGCCAACGGTGCAAGCGGGTCTTCATTTTGTACTGGTCCAGGTAGGACATCATGCGCTCGTAGCCCTTGGGTGCCCCGTCAAAGTTCTTAGGTTCAGGTTCCTCCTCGAAGTAGCCATCGAGGACGATCTCATCGCCTTCTTCATAAGCATTGAGCCAATGCAGCACAAAGGTGGGTGCGGCTTCAAACCAGCGGATGTCCTGCGGCTGGCCTCGCCGGGGAATGATGGCAAAGCGCGAGGGCTGGTCGGCGTGGAACTTGACCACATGCTTGCCCTGCTTAAGCAGTTCCGGGTCCCAGTAGAGGGGAAAGTCATTGAGGATGGCGTAATGCTCGGTGAAAGACATGTCATGTGGCAACCGCGGCCCCGGCAGCGGTATCGGGACGTAGTGCACCAGTTGGTCGTGGCGGTCCACCACGCCATAGTGCATATAGGGTGCATGCTTGGAGTAATTGAAGAACAGCATCTCGCCCGTGGCTTCGTCGACCTTCATGTGGGCTGAGATGCCGTCCAGCGGCGACCAGGCCGGGATGCCCTGTTGCGCTAGCGTGAACGGGTCCAGCCGGTAGCCCTCGCCGCATTGGTAGTAGGACGTGAATGCGCGCCCGGCATGCACCACCACATCGGTGCTCGACGCGTCCTTGATCGAGCCATGTGCGCCCCAGCCAGGTCGGGCTGACAGCGCCGGGTTTTCCATCAGACCAGCCCAGAGCCGTTTGCCGGCCTCCTGTTCGGCGCTGAGGCCTTTGGTTTGTACAAAGCGGTTGCGGTAACTGGCTTTGCCGTTTTGGAAGCTGATCATGTGAACCATGCCGTCACCGTCAAACGGGTGGTAACGGCCGATCGACCGGTAGACCGGGTTCTGGGTGTTGCGCAGGTAAATGCCGTCAATGTCATCGGGAATCTTGCCCGAGAGCACCGGCATGTCGGTGGCGTTGACTTCTTCGAGTAGCGGCGTCCAAGCCCCTTGCAAGTAGGGGTGGTCACCCGGCTCAATGTCAGTTTCAAGACGGCGGATCAACTCGGTCGACATAAGAACTCCTAAGTGGGTCAGTCGGGTGCATCAGAAAAAGAAACTTCCCAGGGCAGGACGGGTGCTCGGCAGGCGCTGCACAGGACCTTGGGCACAAAGCGGTGGCCACAGTCCTTGTGGACGGGTCGGATGGCACTAGGTTGCTGCAGGTAGTCTCGGCTGGCCCAGGTGGAAAAGCAGACCAGGTAGCCAAACAGGTCGCGGCTTGCCGGCGTCAGGCGGTAGCGCATACGCCGGGCATCTGCGACATCGGGCTGCGCTAGCAACAGACCAGTCTCAACCATGCCACTGAGACGTCGGGCCAGCACGCTGCTGGCAATCCCCAGCACCCGGCCAAGCTCGTCAAAGTAGTGGCAGCCCAGAACGACCGCTGTCACGATCAGCAGCGACCACCGGTCCACCCGCAGGCCCTGGCCCATGCTCTGAGCGCTGGCGCTGGTGACCCGGGCATTGCGGCTGAGGTCATCGGCCAGCAGCAATTCCGGCACGGGTTGCAAGCTGAAGGTCAGGTCATTCATGCCGGTTTTCTCGCTGCAGGCGGCGCAGGCCAGCACGGGCAGGAATGGTTGGCCGCAGCTTTGGTGGCGCAAGTAGACCGGCAAGCTGCGGGCTCGCTGCCCCCAGCGTCGCTCCCACATCCAAATCATCAGCACCTGGTCGTAGAGTTTGAGTCCGGCTTGTGTGAGGTGGTAGGCCTGGCGCCGCGGGCGCTCTTGGTAGGGTTGCTGGCGCAGCAGCCCTAACTTGACCAGCTTGCCAAGCCGGTCGGTCAAGGTGGAGCGTGGGATGGTCAGTTGCACCTGCCAATCCTCAAATCGCTTCACGCCGGTAAAAGCGCCCAGCAGTACGGCCGCCGTCCAGCGGTCGCCCATCACCTTGAGGCCGTGGTTGAGCGTGCTGCTCAACAGGGCGTCGTGGGTGAGTTGCAGGTCCACCATGGGCGGCGCTATCGGCAGGTTCAGGCCGGGCAGGCCACGACAAAGCTCACCACGGTAGCGCAGGAGCCGCCGATGTTGAGCGTCTGGATGCGCTTCGCCCCTTCAATCTGGCAGTCACCGGCTGTGCCAGTGACTTGTCGCGAAGCGTCAAACAACATGCGCGTGCCGGTGGCGCCAACCGGGTGGCCGCAGCCGATCAGACCGCCGCTCATGTTGACTGGGCAGCGGCCGCCGGGCTCGATGCTGCCATCTTCCACCGCCTGCCAGCTTTGGCCCGGCGCGGTCAGCCCCAGATGGTCGATCGCCATGTATTCGGTGGTGGTGAAGCAGTCATGGGTTTCCACGCCCTGCATGGCATCGATCCCGCCCACGCCAGCGCGACGCCAGGCGTCCTCGATGGTGTCGCGCACATGGGGAAAGACGTAGGCAGCATCAGCACTGCGGACCAGCTTGTCTTTGAGCTTGAGACCGGCATTGCGGTGGCCCCAGCCTGCGATGTGGGGCAGCCGAGCCAGCGTGCTGCCTCGACGCTGGGCGTGGGCCTGCGCGAAGCTGGCCGAAGCCAACACCACGGCGCAGGCGCCATCCGTGATCTGGCCACAGTCCTGGCGCCGAGTACCGGGCTCGATCACCGGGTTGGCCTGGTCGTCATCGGTGAAGCTCAGGGCATCGAAAGCCCACTTGCGGGTCTGGGCCAGCGGGTTGCGCCGGGCGTGGCTGTAGTTCAGTTCGGCGATCCGGTTCAGGTGTTTGCGGTCCAGCCCATAGCGCCGCTCATACTCTTGGGCCAGCAGGCCAAAGGCGGCCGGCCACATGAAGGTGCAGTCAATGTCTTCATGGCCTTGCCAAGCGGCGGCATTCTGGTTTTGCGACGCCACATTGCCCGGCAGGTTTTTGAACTCCTCGACCCCAAGCACCAGCACGCAGTCGTAGCGGCCAGCCTCGATCTCGGCCATGGCGCTGAGTACACCCAAGGACGACGAGGCACAGGCCCCCTCATGGCGCATGGCGGGCACGCCCCACAGCTCGGGCACCACTTGCGCCACCATCGCGCCCAGGTGGGCCTGCTGCCGCTGCAGTTCGCCAAAGGCATTGCCCACGTGGATGCTAGCGATCGACTCAGCGTCCAGCTCGCACGCCGCTAGAGCGCCGAGCGTGGCCTCTCGCGTGATGTCGGAGATATCCTGTCCCTGGCGGGACCAAACCTTGGCGAAATCGGTCTGGTAACCGCCCAGCACATACACGGGTTCACGCATGTTGGTCTCCTGCGCCCAGCCAGGGCAGTTGTTTGAATCGGTTCAATGCTAGTTGGTAGTCGCGGGCCAACTCGTCCACCACTGAGGCCACGCTGGCTACCGATTTGATCGGGCCCAGGCCCTGACCTGCGGCCCAGACCTCGGTCCACTTTTTGCCAGCGAAAGATTGGTTGCTGTCGTACTGGCGGCCCGGC
>RFWA01000126.1 GCA_009922295.1 Betaproteobacteria bacterium | reverse complement strand
CCTGCAAGAGGCGGTCAAGCTCGGTGTGCCCATTTCGGTCGACACCTACAAGCCTCAGGTCATGCAGGCGGCCCTTGATATGGGAGCAGATATCATCAATGATGTCTGGGCGCTCCGTTGGACCGATCAACGCTTGGTGCAACCCGCGGTCAGTGGCCAACAGTTGGTGGCAGCTCACCTCAGCTGCGGCATCTGTTTGATGCATATGCACCGCGAGCCACAAACTATGCAAGTCACGCCTATGGTGGGCGATGTGGTGCCGCAGGTGCTCGATTTCCTGACCCAGTCTGCGCGTGAATTGGAGGCCTTAGGTGTGGCGAGGCAACGCATCGTGCTTGACCCGGGCATTGGCTTTGGCAAGACTGTCGCTCAGAATTTTTCGCTATTGGCGAAACAACAGGTCCTTACAACCAGCGGTTTCCCGGTGCTAGCTGGTTGGTCTCGAAAATCATCGCTGGCAGCGGTGTTGGGTTCGCTTGATACGGCTACTTCGGCTGGCGGTCCTCACCCGCGGTTGATGGCCAGCGTTGCCGCTGCGCTGCTGGCAGTCGAACGTGGCGCCGCTGTGGTCCGCGTGCACGACGTGCGGGAAACCGTCCAGGCGCTCAAGGTATTGCATGCTATAAAATAAGTAGCTGAATATTCAACAATGGTAAGGGCTAGAGCTAGGCATGACTCGAAAATATTTCGGTACTGATGGTATTCGTGGCACGGTTGGGCAGGCGCCCATCACGCCCGACTTCATCCTTCGCTTGGCCCACGCTGTGGGCCGTGTACTCAAGAGGTACGAGGCCCGTCCCACCGTGCTGATTGGCAAGGACACACGTATTTCCGGTTACATGCTGGAGAGTGCGCTGGAGAGCGGCTTTAATTCGGCAGGCGTTGACGTAGTGCTATTGGGCCCCTTGCCAACGCCTGGAGTGGCTTACCTGACCCGTGCCCAACGCGCGACCTTAGGCGTCGTGATCAGCGCCAGCCACAACCCCTTTTTTGATAATGGGATCAAATTTTTCGATGCACAGGGTGCCAAACTCTCCGACGACTGGGAGCGTGATGTAGAGGCAGCCCTCGATGAGCCACCTGTTTGGGCAGATTCAGCCAATCTTGGCAAAACACGGCGCCTTGATGACGCCGCTGGGCGCTACATTGAATTTTGTAAGAGCACTTTCGCCAACGACCTCACGCTCAAAGGATTGAAAATTGTGGTCGATGCTGCACACGGCGCCGCCTACAACATTGCGCCAAAGGTGTTCCATGAGTTGGGTGCCGAGGTGATCGCCATTGGCTGTCAGCCCGATGGCCTGAATATCAACCATGAGGTGGGTGCCACCCATCCGCAAGCCTTGGTTCGGGCTGTTCGCTCGCACCATGCGCACTATGGCGTCGCGTTGGATGGCGATGCCGACCGACTTCAGTTCGTGGATGCCGAAGGACGCCTCTACAACGGCGATGAATTGCTGTACTTGATGGTCGATGAGCGTTTGAATCGCGGGGAACTGGTGCCGGGGGTCGTCGGCACCTTGATGACCAATATGGCTGTTCAGTTGGCGCTTCAGGCGCGGGGGGTGCAATTTGTACGTGCTAAGGTGGGTGACCGCTACGTGCTTGAGGCTTTGGAGCAACGCCGTTGGCTCATGGGCGGTGAGAGCTCGGGCCACCTACTGGCGCTGGACAAGCACACCACTGGAGATGGACTGGTGTCCGCCTTGCAAGTCCTGCAGGCCTGTACCCGCAGCGGCAAAACAATGGATGAGCTACTGGCTGCTGTCCGGCTATTCCCGCAGACTCTGATCAATGTTCGCCTCAAACCAGACCAGGATTGGCAAGCATCCCCTGGTTTGGCTAACGCCATTCGTGCTGTGGAGGCCGAGTTGGCGGATCATGGTCGTGTGCTGATCCGCGCCAGCGGCACCGAGCCATTTGTACGCGTTATGGTGGAGGCGCGGGATGCCGGACAGGCCCAAGCCTGTGCCGAACACATCGTATCGATGTTGTCCTTATGAACCCAGTTCCTAGGCTGCCACACCGTGTCGTACAGGTCGATTACGGCAAACCCCAGCATGCTGCGGCTTTGGTGGCATTGCTAGATGCCTATGCCTGCGACCCGATGGGCGGTGGGCATCCGCTCGGCGATTTTGCACGTGCAAATTTGGTGGCGGCTTTGTTGGCAAGACCCGCGGCCTTCAGTGTGTTGGCGTTTGACGGCAACGCGGGTGATCAGTCTGTTCAGCCCATTGGTCTCGTCAACTGCTTCGAAGGTTTTTCAACCTTTGCCTGCCAACCGCTGGTCAACGTCCATGACGTGGTTGTGCTGTCTGCTTACCGAGGCCAGCGGGTGGCCGAAAAAATGTTGGACCTTGTGGCCGAGATTGCCCGTGCACGAGGCGCTTGTAAATTGACCCTTGAAGTGCTCCATGGTAACCAGGCGGCCGTCAAGCTTTATGAGCGTATCGGTTTCAGCCACTATCAACTGGACCCAGCCATGGGACAAGCGCAGTTTTTCCAGAAGTGGCTCAGTTAGGCAGATACTGAGGCCCTTGTTACGTTTGGTGATAGCGACGCAATCGGTGATTTGGTTCCCGCGCAGTCAGATCAAATTGTCATCATACCGACATATCACTGACTAAAAATGGCGTTTAGAGTACAAGATAAGAGGCAGGCTTGATACACATGGCGGCACCCGATTCAGTCTTAGCGCCGCCCGCGCAGGCGCAGCCATTGCTGGCCTTGCTTGACCGCGATCACAGCATCTTGGCGTTCAATGAGCGTGTGCTGGATTGGGCTTACCGCACGGACGTCCCTCTCCTGGAGCGGCTACGCTACCTGTGTATTGTGTCGTCCAATCTGGACGAATTCTTTGAGGTTCGGGCGGAATCCCATTTGGTGGCTCATCAGCGTCAAGACGATAAGGGCGTTTACACCGTCGCCTCGTTTGAGCGATTGGCGCAAGCAGCGCACACCTTGGTCGCGCGGCAATATGCACTCTTCAATGATGACCTGATACCAACCCTGGAAAAAAAAGGGATCAGGATCATTTCGCATGGCGACCGGCCGGATGCGCAGCGTCAGTGGGTCAAGCAATATTTCCATCGAGAGGTCCAGCCCTTACTGATTCCCGTTGGTCTGGACCCCTCGCATCCTTTTCCACAGGTGGCCAACAAGTCGCTGAATTTCATTGTTAGGCTAAGTGGCCCCGACGCATTTGGCCGTGCGAATGAGATTGCGATTGTCAAGGTGCCACGCGTGCTGCCACGCATGATTCAGATGCCGGCTAAAGTGGCCGGGGGCCCTCACTCATTCGTATCACTGTCCAGCGTCATTCGCGCTCATTTAGCGGATTTGTTCCCAGGTCGTCAGGTCGGCCAATTTTCCCAATTCCGGGTGACCAGGCATTCCGATCTTGCGGTCGATGAGGACGACGTCAAGAACTTGCGTAAGGCCTTACGACAAGGTTTGCAACACCGACATTTTGGCCAGGCCGTCCGCCTGGAAGTCTCGGCGGGCTGTTCGGATTACCTGGCCGATTTTTTGCTCAAACAATTTGAGCTGCCGAGGCTGGCTCTGTATCGAGTGCCCGGCCCTGTCAACCTAGTCCGCCTGACTCAACTGGTTGACCTGGTGCGAGCGCCCGAACTGTGCTTTCCGGTCTACAAGCCATGTCACCCGACCCAGTTGACACCTGGGATGTCATTCTTTGACCGACTCAAACAGGGCGACGTGCTCATTCACCAGCCATTTGAGAGTTTCGGTGGTGTGCTGGATTTCTTGCGTGAAGCTGTTCATGACCCGCAGGTTTTGGCGATCAAGCAGACCATCTACCGAACGGGCAGCGACGCGGCACTGATGGACTTGCTTCGCGAGGCAGTTCGCAGTGGCAAAGAGGTCACCGTGGTGGTTGAACTCAAGGCGCGATTTGATGAAGAGGCCAACATCAATTGGGCTGAAGCGCTCGAATCTATTGGGGCGCAGGTGCTATATGGGGTGGTGGGCCTGAAAACGCACGCCAAGATGATGCTGATCACCCGTCGGGAGGGGCGACAACTGAAGCGCTATGCCCATTTGTCCACTGGCAACTATAACCCACGCACTGCTCGACTTTATACCGATTGGAGTCACTTAACGGCAGATTCCGCACTGACGGCTGATATCGAACACGTGTTTGTTCACCTCGCCAGCCACAGCAGGCTGCCCCGCATGAATCGGTTATGGTTGGCGCCGTTTCATTTGCACCGCAAACTGATTGCCAGAATCAATGAACTTGGTGTGGCTGCACTTGCAGGGACGTCTACTCGTATCGTTGCCAAAATGAACGCCCTGACCGATGAAGCGCTCATTCATGCCCTGATCCGCGCTGGCCAAAAGGGGGTCAGTATTGACCTCATTGTTCGTGGTGCCTGCATGTTGCCAGCACAGGTGGCCGGTCAAACCGATAACATAAGAGTGAGGTCAGTGATTGGTCGGTTCCTGGAGCACTCTCGAGTGTTTTATTTCCGTAATGGCGATGAGGAGGCCCTGTACCTGTCCAGTGCTGACTGGATGAACCGCAACATGATGCGGCGAGTGGAATTGGCTTGGCAAGTGACGGACCCGCTGCAACGTCAGCGTGTTGTCGACGAGTCACTTGTGGCCTACTTGCAGGACGACATTGACGCCTGGGATATGGCCCCGGACGGCACCTATACAAGGCTGAAAGCCCAAGGACGCCGCCGCGCGAACGGCGCACAAGCGGCCTTGATGGCGCGCTATGGCGGTGTTGGGGGCCCTTGACATGGACTTGGTGCTGTGGCGTCATGCCGAAGCCGAGGACTGGGTGCAGGGTTGCGATGACAGGCAAAGGGCTTTAACGCCGCGTGGCGTCAAGCAGGCGGCCAAAATGGCCGCTTGGCTGGATCGTCAGCTGCCCGACGGGTGTCGGGTGTTCGCCAGTCCGGCAATCAGGACGCAGCAAACTGCAACGGCCCTGGGCAGAAAGTATAAAGTCCTATCTGAATTGGACAGCGACGCTACTGCGCCGCAATTGCTTTCAGTTGCTCAATGGCCGGATGGCAAAGGTACTGTCCTGATCGTTAGTCATCAACCTGTGCTTGGTCAAGTCATCGCCCAATTACTAGGTCTGAAAGCCAGTGATTGTGCTGTCAAGAAAGGGGCAGTGTGGTGGTTGCGTAACCGAGAGCGTGAGTCCATGGCGCAAACCGTGGTGGTCACGGTTCAGGCTCCGGAAATCGTTTAAGCCAAGCCTACTGCTCTACTCACCAAGTGGCGGCGCGGCTTGCAGATGTCTCTCTGGTCACGCAATCACGGCCCTGGCTGGACGCCCGGTCTTGATGGCCGGTACCGCCGACATGGCAGACAGAAATTCTGCATCCGGCATCTTGGCCAATGCCTTAATGCCAGCTCGAATCAATTCACCTTTCTTTGCGGGTTGGCTGAGCGCCAAGGCGCGTTGCTTGAGCTCATCAAGCACCATGTATTCAACTTTGGGCATGGTGAAGCTGTCACGCACCATTTTGGCTTTCTTGGGCTTGGGGGCCTTCAAGCCAGTTGCTGCAGTGAGCGTTTCTGAGACGGCTTTTTTTGGGGCTGTTGCGTCAACATGAGCAGCGCCGAATACGGCTTTTTTGAGGGTCCGAGCCGGTTTGGGTGTTGATGCAGAAGGGCTTGGCGTGCTAATCACAACCTTGGGCTTTAAGCTTGACTGTCTCGCATTGCGAGGGGCGACAGTGGACTGTGAGCGGGTAACCATCGAACGTCTCCAGTAAATAACGATATATACAGTTTATACCGTTATTTTCCAACTTGTCAAATTGCCCACTGTTGGGAGCCATTGATCACATTGCATTTGACTGCTCTCTCAGCTCAAACGCCCACGGCGTTTTTTGCCAGGCCAAAATCTCTTCTCGAAGCAGATGAGCAGATTGAGGGAAGGCCCGATCCCACCCCTGTGCGTACTGGAGCTCAAAGGTATTGCTTGCCTTGCGAGGGGCGGATAAGAGGAGGCCCTCTGTGATGGGGTCGCGCCGTGCGTGACAAAGTATCACTGCCAGTCTCAGCGCTAGCAGTTGCTGAACAAAGGGAATATCCGTGAAGTCAGCGTCCAGTTTGCGTAATTTGCCTCGGTGGCCCAGAACCAGAAGGCTGAGCTTATGCAACTCTGACTGTGTAAAGCCCAAGGCGTCAGATTGGTCCAGAATATAGGCGCCATGCTTATGGTAGTCGCTGTGCGAAATATGACTGCCAATTTCATGCAAAGTTGCAGCCCACACAAGCTTTCGGTGTAGCCGCTCGGAAGCCATGGGTGTCAGGGCAGTGGAGCCTGCCTGAAGCTGGGCCAGGAGCAAGGTCGCAACTCGAGCAACGCGTTCACCGTGAGTGGCATCTGCGCCAAACTTTACGGCCAGTCTATCGACCGACTTTGCGCGTACATCGGCTTGCTCATGGTCATGGCCCATCAATTCATACAGTAAGCCATGCCGAAGGCCGCCCGACGCAACCCGCATTTCATCGATTTGCAGCAAGTCGAACAAGGCGCGCAAGATACTCAGGCCGCCCCCAATGATGGCACGTCTGTCATCCTTCATACCAGGAATGCGGATCTTGTCGGCGCTTTGAGCACTTAGCACTTTGTCGAGCAGCCAGTCTAGTCCGGCCTGGCTAATTGACTCAGTCGGCCAACCTGCAGCCGCTAGGACATCACCCACTGCGCCTACAGTGCCGGCTGACCCATATGCAAAGTCCCAACCATCGCGCGGGTAGGCATTCAGCACCTCGTCGAGTACCGCTTTGGCACCAATTTCTGCCATCCGGAAGGCTTGTTTGGAGAATTGTTGATCGCTGAAGTACCGGTTGGACCAGGTGATGCTGCCCACACGACAAGACTCCATACGCATTGGGGTCAGACCCTGCCCCAAAATAAGTTCAGTCGAGCGCCCACCAATGTCCAGCACCAATCGTCGCTCCGGTCCTGGCGGCAAGCCTTGGGAGACGCCCTGGTAAATCAGCCTGGCCTCCTCTCTGCCAGAGATCACATCAATAGGGAAGCCGAGAACACGGTTACCTTGAAGTAAAAACTCATC
>RFWA01000125.1 GCA_009922295.1 Betaproteobacteria bacterium | reverse complement strand
CCCCGACGGCGGTGCACATGCTGTGGCTGCGGGTGGGCTCCATGGACGAGGTGGACGGCAGCTCCGGTGTGGCCCATGTGTTGGAGCACATGATGTTCAAAGGCTCAGCCGAGCTCAATGCGGGTGAATTTTCTCGCCGGGTAGCGGCATTGGGCGGCCGCGAGAACGCCTTCACCAGCAAGGACTACACCGGCTATTACCAGCAGATTCCGGCCAACCGCTTGGCCGATGTGATGCGGCTGGAGGCCGACCGCTTTGGCCGTAGCCAGTGGCCTGATGCCGAGTTTGCCAAAGAGATTGAGGTGGTCAAGGAGGAGCGCCGCCTGCGCACCGAGGACAGTCCGCGCGCCATGATGAGCGAGGCGCTTGCGGCGTCGGTGTTCCTGGCCTCCCCCTACCGTCGGCCTATTGTGGGCTGGATGAGCGACCTTGACGCCATGACGGCCACCGACGTGCGTGAGTTTTACCAACGCTGGTATGTGCCGGCCAATGCGGCGGTGGTGGTGGCCGGCGATGTGGATGTGTCACAGGTCCGTCAGTGGGCTGAGCAGTACTACGGTGCGATTCCGGCACGTGCAGTGCCGGCGCGTAAACCCCGCACCGAGCCCATTCAGACTGGTATGCGCCGTCTGGAGCACAAGGCGCCGGCTGAGCAGGCGCAGGTCACCCTGGCCTTCAAGGTTCCCGGCCTCTCAGGGCTGGACGCGAGCGCCGGTGCCGCCGCTGATGACGCCTTGGCGCTCACGGTGCTGTCGGCGGTTTTGGATGGCTACAGTGGCGCCCGACTGGACCGCAGCCTCACGCAGGGCGCAGAGCGCCTGGCCGACAACGCCTGGGCCTACAACGGTCTGTGGGGCCGGGGACCGCAACTGTTCTCGCTGGGCGCCACACCGGCGCCGGGCAAGACCGCGGCTGAGGTAGAAGCAGCGCTTCGGGCGCAGCTTGAACGCATTGCTCGTGAAGGCGTTAGCGAAGCTGAGTTGACCCGCGTCAAGACCCAATGGGTGGCGGCCCAGGTGTACAAGCTTGATTCGGTCTTTAATCAGGCGCGCGAGATCGGCAGCCAGTGGGTGCAAGGATTGCCACTGGATGCGGGTGATCGGCTCATTGAGCGTTTGCGCGGCGTCAGCGCGGCGCAAGTGCAGTCGGTGGCCGCCCGCTATTTTGGTGACGACCAGCTCACGGTGGCCGTGTTGCGGCCTCAGCCGCCAGACCCGAACCGCAAGGCGCGGGTGCCAGCGGCGGGTCTGCGCCATTGACCGGCCATGCTGCGAGAAACTATGAATACTCTCAAAAAGATAGCTATAAAACCAATACTGGCGTGGGTTGGACTGGTTTTTTGCATGGAATCGGCCATGGCTGGCATCCCTATTGAACGCTGGGTGCAGGCCTCAGGGGCCGAGGTCTATCTGGTGCCCAGCCAGGCGATCCCCATGCTTGATGTGCAAATCGATTTCGACGCTGGCAGCCGGCGCGATCCGCCAACGCAGGCTGGATTGGCCGGCATCATGGCGGCCATGAGCGCCAAGGGCGTGCTGGCCGGCGGCCCGGCCGAGCCGGCGCTTGATGAAAACGCCTTGAGCGAGGCCTGGGCCGATCTGGGCGCCTCATTCGGTGGCGGCGCCGGCGCCGACCGGTTCAGCTTTTCCTTGCGAACCTTAAGCTACCCCGACCTGTTGGCGCGCGCAGCGGCACTGGCTGCCCGCCAAATGGGGCAGCCCACCTTTCCAGATGCCGTTTGGCAGAATGAGCGCGAGCGCCTGAAGGCCTCACTGCGCGAGGCCAACACCCGGCCTGCCACCCTGGCCGCGCGTGCCTTCAGCCGTGCGGTTTACGGCAGCCACCCCTATGGCCAGGAAATGACCGAGGCCACTCTGTCGGCGATTAGCGTGACCGATATGCAGAGCCTCCAGCGCACCCTGCTGCCCTGTCGGGCCCGCGTCACGCTGGTGGGCGCTGTGACCCGGCCCCAGGCCGACGAATTGGTGCACACCCTGCTGGCCCGCCTGCCGCCCGGCCCGCCAGGCGCCTGCCCGCCGCTGGCCCTATTGCCTGAGGTGGCAGCGTTGACCCAGCCTTCAGAGCAAATCATCGCCTTTGATTCGGCCCAGGCCCAAGTGCTGTTCGGTCAACCCGGCGTGACCCGTGCCGACCCTGATTATTTCGCCCTGACGGTGGGCAACTATGTGTTGGGCGGTGGCGGTTTTGTGTCGCGTCTGACGACCGAGGTTCGCGAAAAGCGTGGCCTGACCTACAGCGTCTACAGCTATTTCGCGCCTGGGATTCACGCTGGTGCCTTCACCGTGGGCCTGCAGACCCGGTCCGACCAGGCCGCCGCTGCATTGCAATTGGCGCGTGACGTGGTGGCGCGCTTTGTGACTGAGGGCCCGACCGAGGCCGAACTGCGTGCCGCCAAAGACAACCTGGTGGGCGGTTTTGCGCTTCGCATTGACACCAACCGCAAGCTGCTGGACAACGTGGCCAATATTGCTGCGCACCGGCTGCCGCTGGACTACCTTGACGGCTGGACTGATCAGGTGGAGCAGGTCACTGTGGCCCAGGTGCGCGCGGCGTTTGAGCGCAAGCTGCAGCCAGCCACCATGGCCACTGTGGTGCTGGGCGCCACCGGGCCGACGGCGCCTTGACGCCTGGCTGTCTTGACGCCTGCAAGCCACAAGCGCAAGCTCATGGCCCCCAACATCCTGTTCATCATGGCCGACCAGATGGCAGCGCCGCTGTTGCCCCTGCATGACCCGGCTTCCCCCATCCGGATGCCGCACCTGCAGGCGCTGGCGGCCCAGGGCGTGGTGTTTGACTCGGCTTACTGCAACAGCCCCTTGTGCGCGCCCTCGCGCTTCTCCATGGTCAGCGGGCAGCTGCCCTCCAAAATCGGCGCTTTTGACAACGCCGCCGATTTCCCGGCTGATGTGCCCACCTATGCCCATTACCTGCGCCGCCTGGGCTACCGCACAGCCCTGTCGGGCAAGATGCATTTTTGTGGCCCTGACCAGTTGCATGGCTACGAGGAGCGCCTGACCAGCGACATCTACCCGGCAGACTACGGCTGGGCAGTGAACTGGGACGAGCCCGATGTGCGGCCCAGCTGGTACCACAACATGGCTTCGGTGCTGCAAGCCGGACCTTGTGTGCGCAGCAACCAGCTTGACTTTGATGAGGAGGTGATGTTCCGCGCCCGTCAGTACCTGTTTGACCATGTGCGCAACACGCCCGGGCAGCCGTTTTGCCTGACGGTGTCGATGACGCACCCGCATGACCCTTACACCATCCCGGATGAATTCTGGCAGCTGTACCAAGACGCAGACGTGCCACTGCCGCGCGTACAGATCCCAGAGTCGCAGCAGGATCTGCATTCGCAGCGACTGCTTAAGGTGATTGACCTGTGGGGCAAGACCATGCCGGATGAGGCGATCCGGCGCGCGCGGCGTGCCTACTTTGGCGCCTGCAGCTATATCGACGCCAATATCGGCAAGCTGGTCGATACGCTGGCCAAGTGCGGCTTGGCTGAGGACACCATCATCGGGTACAAGATGCATTGGTTCGACATGGCAGCGCGGGTACCCCTGGTGGTGCATGCGCCCCGAATGTTCGCCGCCCGGCATGTTGCAGCCAGCGTCTCCACGGTCGACCTGCTGCCAACACTGGTGGCATTGGCGGGCGGTCAGTTGGCGCCCGGCCTGCCACTCGATGGCCGCTCCTTGTTGCCGCACTTGCAGGGTGATGTCGGCCACGATGAGGTGATTGGTGAGTACATGGCAGAGGGCAGCGACACGCCCCTGCTGATGATTCGCCGCGGGCCGTACAAGTTCATCTACAGCAGAAGCGACCCCTGCCTGTTGTTTAACCTGGTCAGTGACCCGGACGAGCTCGATAACCTGGCGAGCCAAGCAGCGCATCAGGTGCTGGTAAACACGTTCACCGCCGAAGTCATGCAGCGCTGGGACCTGCCAGCCCTGCACGAGCGGGTGTTGGTCAGCCAGCGCCAGCGCCGCTTGGTGGCCGACGCGCTGAGCCGCGGGCGGCGGACTGGTTGGGACCACCAGCCCCTGGTGGATGCGGGTCAGCAGTACATGCGCAACCACATGGATTTGGATGATCTGGAGCGCCGCGCGCGTTTTCCCCGTGTCTGAGCGACCGCACCGACCGCCGTCAGAAGTCCGGATCATTGGCGGCCAATGGAAGCGCACCCGCTTGCCCGTCGCCAATGTGCCCGGGCTGCGCCCAACCCCCGACCGCGTGCGCGAAACCCTGTTCAATTGGCTCGGGCAGGACCTGAGTGGCTGGCGCTGTATCGACGCCTTTGCCGGTACCGGCGCCCTCGGCTTTGAAGCTGCCTCGCGCGGCGCCAGTGAGGTCCGGCTGATCGAGCAGGACAGCGCCCTGGTCGCCCAGTTGACGCGCCTACAGACGCGCCTGCAGGCTACTGCGGTGCGGGTCGAGCGGGCGGACGGTGTGTCCGCGCTCAAGCGCTTGGGAGCCGCCAGCATGGACCTGGTGCTGCTTGATCCTCCGTTTGACTCGACCCTGCTCGCGCAAGCGCTGCCCGAGGCCGTGAGGGTCCTGGCGCCGCAGGGCTTTGTCTATATTGAGGCGCCCAGACGCTGGCCGGATGACGAGCTGGCAGCGCTTGGTCTTGCCGTCTACCGCTACCTGAAGGCCGGTGCGGTGCACGCGCTTGTGTTGCAGCGCATCAAGCCTTTAGCCTGACGCTGCATAATCCGGCGCATTGGTGCTCCACCAAAGGACAACCCCCATGACCACCCCGTCAACTGACCAGAGCCCTACCGTGGCTCAGGATGTGATTGCTGTGTACCCCGGCACCTTTGACCCGATCACACTGGGCCACGAGGATGTGGTGCGGCGTGCCACTCAGCTGTTTTCGCGGGTCATCGTGGCGGTGGCCGCGGGACACCACAAGAAGGCCTTGTTTTCATTGGAAGAACGCATCGCCATGGCGCAGGATGCCGTGAAAGGCTATCCCCAAGTCGAAGTGGCGAGCTTCTCTGGCCTGATGCGGGATTTTGTCGTGGCGCGGGGCGCCAAAGCCATGGTGCGTGGCCTGCGCGCGGTGACCGACTTTGACTATGAGTTTCAGCTGGCCGGCATGAACCGCAGTCTGATGCCCGATGTGGAAACCGTGTTCCTGACGCCGAGCGACAAATACCAGTTCATTTCCAGCACCTTTGTGCGCGAAATTGCCACACTCGGGGGCGAGGTGGACAAGTTTGTCTCCGCGGCGGTCAACCAGCGGTTGATGGCCAAGGTGCGCAGCCAGGCCGCCAACTGAGCGGCGGCGCTGCCAGACCTAACGCACCCTTCAATCCGCGGGTATGAACCGCGTCAGCCAGTTCAGCAACCGTGCATTGACCGCTGCAGGCTGCTCCATCGTCAACATGTGGCCGCACTGCGGCAGCAGCGCCAGCTCAGCGCTCGGAATGGCTGCCGCCAGTTCGCGTGACCGGTCGACGGGTGTCAGCTGGTCGGTCTCGCCGCACAGCACCAGTACCGGGCATCGCAGGCGCCCGATGTGGGCGAGTGCGTCGGGCCGGCCGATCACGGCGCGGTTTTGTGCCACCAGTTGCGTCGCGCCCGCACGGTGGATCATGCCCAGGTAGGCCTGATGCAGCGTGGCGTCGGCTGCACGCGTGGCGTCAAAGGCCAAGGGAAGATTGGCTTGCAACACCTCGGCCATGCGCCCCTGCTCAAACAGCACGATGGCGGCCTCGCGCAGGGCCCGCGTGGCAGCGTCTTCTGGCCTTGCACTGGTGCCCAGCAACGCCAGCCCACGGATGCGCGCCGGCGCCTGCCGCGCAACTTCCATGGCCAGCATGCCGCCCATGGATGCGCCACACAACACCAAGTCGCCAGGCTGTTCGGCCAACAGTGTGCTGGCCATCGTTTCGATTGAGGCGCAGCGGGTGTGCACGTCGGTGACGCTGGCCACCACATGCGCCGGCAGTGCGGTCAGCTGCCCCTGCCACATGCCGGCGTCGCAGGCCAGGCCAGGCAGCAGAATCAGTCGTGGTGTGGTGATGTGCAGGGTCATGATGGGTTGGGCGCAGAGCCTATCAATTGACCGAGTTCAAGTTGCCAGGGCGCGGCGAGCCCCGGCAAGCCGCAAGCGCTGAAGCAGGTCGTCTGCCTGCCGCGCGAGCCGCCGCGACTCGGGTTGGGCGTTGGCGCGCTGTTGCAGCAGGTTTTGCGCGCCCACCCACTGGCCGCTTCGTACCAGCGCATCCAGGTGGATCTGCTCGAACAGGTCGCGCTGGGCATGGCTGCCGCCCAACTCCAGCATTCGGGGCAGGGCTTTGCCCATGTGGCGCACGGCGCTGTCGTGGTCGCCCCGGGCGTGGGCCAGCAGGCCGTGGGCTGCAGGTAGTGCCACCTCGCGCCAGACGGCGGCGGTCTCGGGCAGCCGGGCATGCGCTTCGATAGCGGCCAGCAGCGCGTCAGCCTGCGGCCGGCCGGCGCGCGCCAGGCCATAGAGGTATTGCAAGTCCAAAAAAGGCAGCACCAGATCCACGCCACGCCGTGCCAGGTGCTCGGCCACGTCTTGCCAGCGCTGGCCCACACCGACGCCGGCCAGCTCCAGCCGCGCCAGCAGCGACACCGCGCCAATTTGGTCCTGCGAGTAGTCGCAAGCGACACCCCAGACCTGCTGGTCGTACAGCGCCAGCACCTCGTCGGGCCGGTCAAACTCCAGCGCGAACAAGGCGGTGTGCCACCAGTTGTGGGTGAGCATGAAGGAGTTCAGCCCGGTCCAGGTCGGGCTGACCGCGCGCATGAAATCCAGGCCTTCGCTGAGCCGGCCCTGGGTCAGCAGCACATGGGCCAATGCATGGTGTGCCCAGGGCTCCTTGTGGCGCAGTGCGATGGCGTGGCGCGCCGCCGCTTCGGCTTGCGGCAGCAGGTGGCACTGTTCCCAGGCGAAGGCTGCCATGCCGTGCATGTAGGGCACATCGTCACTGGCTGGCAAGGCCTGCAGCGCCAGACGCAGCATGCCGGGCGAGTTGCCGGCGTTGAACAGGTGGTACTGGCCGAGCTTGACCGAGGCCAGGTCACGC
>RFWA01000124.1 GCA_009922295.1 Betaproteobacteria bacterium | reverse complement strand
CTGCCGCGGGAGGAGGGCATGCCCTGGGTGTTTTTCAATCCAAAAACGCGCAAGCCACCGGTATCCATTTTTTATGCGTGGGACACGATTCGTAAGCGCGCCGGCCTGGCCGGGGTGCGCCTGCATGACCTGCGGCACTCGTTTGCGAGCTTTCTGGTCAACTCCGGTCGCAGCCTGTATGAGGTGCAAAAACTGCTGGGCCACTATGACCCCCGGGTGACGATGCGCTACGCCCACCTGTCACCCGGTGCGTTGATTGAGGCCGCCAATGTGGTGGGCCATTTGGTGGCTAGGGAGGGGTCGCGTACTCAAAACTGAGCCACGATAAATCAATTGACAAAAAATTTACTTGCTAAAGCCCGGACATCGGTCTCTGCCAAGGGCGCCTTAGAGGCCAGTACCCACAAGTCAAAACCACTCGCACGGCGCATGCTGGCGATTGATTGAAACCCTGCCAATTGCAGTGCTTGGGTCAATGATTTTTCTGTGAAGCCGGTCTTGTGCGCCATGAAGTGATAGCCAGCGGCGACCGAGGCACTGTGCCCGTACAAAATGTCCAACGGCGTAATACTTCCGGCCGGGGAGTTGTATGCGGGATCTGTCAGCTTGTTGTCGGCCACTAACGCGCACACGGCTTGCAGGTCTGGGCAGGTAATCACCGCCACACCGCTGGGTTTGAGCACTCGTAGAAATTCGGCTAACACCAAGGGCACTTCATGGGCGTAGACGTGTTCGATGTTGTGGGCCGAATAAACGGCGTCCACAGTGCCCGCGGCCACTGCCGCCATGTCGAGCATGGAGCCAACTACGTCGGGCTCGTTACCGGGGTCAATATCAAGGCGTATCTCTTGCCAATCACTGCCCTGAAAACCTGTGGGCATCTTGGCGCCAGATCGTCGGTGCCCGGGGCCTACATGCAGGACTGTTTTTTTGTTCATGGCGGTGGTTTTTTCTAGGTCTGTGATGGCGTGATGCAGGTCGCTCAAGGTCGCTTCCAGCTGCCGGGTAAATCCCCTAACATCCATCATTGGAGATGCCTGCAGGGTGCTTCGCAAGGTGCGTCTTAAGTTTGTCAGCTTGGCCGGATCAGCCGCCAGGGATCGGGCTATGCGAACGTAATCACCCGCATCATTGGCCGCCAGCTCTGCTAAGCCAATCGAACTGAGGAACGCAAAGGTCTGCCGGGCGACCACTCGGCCTTGCGGCCAAGTGATCACCGGTACCCCCATCCACAGTGCTTCGCAGCTGGTCAGTCCGCCGGTGAAAGGAAACGGATCAAGCGCAATGTCGATGTCTGCATACTGGTGCAGCACATCGATATGAAATGAAGCGGGTCGCAGTTCAATGCGGCCGGGGTCAATGCCCCTGTCTGAAAAAGCCGTGTGGATAGATTGGCACAGTGTTTCATCGGCCAGAGATCGCCATTTCAGCACCAGTCGTGAACGCGGCACTGCACCCAACACCCGGGACCAAACATCAAACACCCCCGCGTTGAGCTTGCCGGTGTTGTTGAAGCAGCCAAAGGTGATATGGCCCGCCTGAAGACAGGGCGGTGGTGCCACCGGCGGCGCCCAGGGCACTGGCTGATAGCACAGTCGCCCATGGGGCAGCCAAATAATGGGCTCCACAAACTGTGCCTGCGTATCGCCCGGCGCATGCCACTCGTCCAGCAGCACGGCGTCTATGTAGCGCAGGCCCGTTGTGGCAAAGTAACCCAGCCACGACACCTGTACGGGGGCCGGTCTGTGTGCAAACACCGTCAAACGTGAGCCCGCGGTGTGGCCCGACAGGTCAACCAAGACATCGATCTGGTCTTGTCGTATGAGCGCCGCCAGTGCCGTATCGTCCAGGCCAGATACCGCACGCCAAGTACACGCCGCCCGGATGGCATCGCTCACCCAGTCTGAGACTGGCCCGCTTGAGTAGGCAAAGACGGTAACGGTGGTGGCCCCCACCCCAGCTGGCGGTATGTTGTGGGCTTGCAAAACATCTTTGACAAACAGCCCGACCGTGTGCTGGCAAAGGTCTGCGGACACGTAACCAACTCTCAAAGGGCGCAAGGCGCCCTTGCTCGGCACCGTGCGCTGGCGTACTGGCGGCCTCGCTTGCCAACCACCGGCCTGGGCAATAGCCCAATCGCCCCAAGCGCAGGCGCTGGCTAAGCGTTGGGCGTCGGTCGCCGCCGGGTTGTATTCCTGGCTCACCAAGGCGTTACGACGAATTACGGCGTTATGGGGCTGGGCAACCTGCAGGGCCGCGTACAGACGCTGAGCTGTAGCGTGGTCACCGCCATCGCGCGCCACGTTAGCCAGGTTCATTTGGGCGCGCAAGTCGTTTGGGTCTAAGCGCTGCACTCGCTCAAAACAGTCTCTGGCGCGGGTGAGGTAGCCGAAGTTCAAGAACAGGGAGCCCACCGCCAGAAGGGCATCGACATCCCCACCGCGGCCCGCGATGAGACGCTGGCACGTGACCAGCATCTCAGGGAAATTGGCCGATTGGGCTTGAGAATGAGCCAACGTCAAGCCGGTTTGCCACTGGCGCGGGGAGAGTTCCAAGGGTTCTTTCATATGTGCCTTGCATTATCCAAGGTACAGACATGCCAAGATTCGGATAGGACGAGCCGTTGTAAATCAGAGGCACCGAGGTCCGAACGGCCAAGCACCAAGTTAAAATTATGTGATGCGAGACCTGACCTTAAAGATCATCCAACTTGGTTTGATGCTGCTATTGGCGGCCTGCGGCGGTGGCGATGGGGTTCAGCCTGCGGTGTCTCAGTTGCAGGCGTCGACGCTGCGGTATGGGCAAACGGCTGTTATCCAGGTTGCCGGGAAGTACCTGCGCAACGACATGGTGGCCGAAGCGAGCGGTTGCTCGGGGCCGGCATTTCGGGCAGACAGCGTGCCTGATTTGGCTGTGCTGACCTGCAAGGTCACTGCCGCCGGGCCCCTGACCGTGAACATCCGCTCAGCCAACGGGGCTTTGCTGTTTACGCAGACGCTGTCGGTGCCTTTGCCCAAGGTGTTGTTTGTGACATCAAAGGGCAGCTTCGAGCTGGAGCTCAACCCGGCTGTGGTACCCGTGACGGTGGACAATTTTCTGGGCTACGTGAGCCGGTCTTTCTACTCCAACACGCTGTTTCATCGTGTTGTGGCGGGCTTTGTGGTGCAGGGTGGCGGGTTCACTGCGGGCTTGGTCGACAAAGAACCGAAATCAGCGTCTATCGCGCTGGAGTCCAACAGGGGTCTGTCGAACACGCGCAGCACAGTGGCCATGGCCCGTACGGCCGATCCGAACTCTGCCACGTCTCAATTTTTTGTGAATGTGGTGGACAACGTGGCACTGGATTATCAAAATGCCGACAACCCTGGCTATGCGGTGTTTGGAAGGGTGGTGAGTGGTATGGATGTGGTGGATGCCATTGCGGCTGTGCCTACAGCCACGGTGGGACTGAGCCAGAATGTGCCCACCGCCGATGTGACCATCAATCTTGCTCTGCAGACGCGCTGAATTGTTGGCGCGCGTCCATTTCAATTCCAGGTGCAGACTGTAGGATGTGCAAAAGCTGGTAGGCCATCATGACCTCAAGGTGATGATGCGCTGTGCCCGTCAGCGCTTGGGGTGCTAGTCTCAGACGCTATAGCCGATCCCTGTGGAGGCCAGGCCAAGCAGGTTGATGTTGAGGGTGTTTTCCGTGGTTTCTGCGGCCAACACACCCAGGCTAGCTGGGGTAAAGGTTTTGGCATTGAGCAGGCCGACATAGTAGTTGTGATCGGCGGTGCCGGGCAACACGCCGACAACGTTGCTGTAAAGCAGGTCTACCACGGCGTCGTAGGATGCGTTGGGGCCAAGCCTGGCATCCAGCGCGAGTTGCATGAGCTGTGTGTAGCTGTAGCTTTGGTTGTCAAGATAATCCAGCCCTATGCCCATGTAGGCCTTGTTACTGACCGAGGCCCGCCCGAAGACGGCGCCCAAAATCTTGGCCGTGGTGCCGGCGTTGCCGGCAATGTCCAATGCCAGGGTGGTGTCGGCAAACTTCAAGCGCTCGATGTTGGTGAGCGTGTCCACCCCTTCCGCAGCCGAGCTGACCGTCCAGCCCGTGGTCGTCTTGGTGGTGGTGTAGCTGGAACGATTGCCAGAATACAAGGCGGTGTCGGTGCCCGCGCCACCGTTGAGGCTGTCGTTGCCGCCACGGCCGTACAGGGTGTCGTTGCCGACGGTGCCGAAGAGGGAGTCTATGTTACCGGTGCCAGTTAACCAGTTGACGCCAGTGGCGTCGACCATGGCGCCACCCACCACGGATTGCAGACTGGTTGACCGCGATCCAGAGTCACCGCCAGCGGCGGTGTCGCCCCAGCTGACCACGCTGCCGTCCATGCGCACCGCCATGAAGGCACTGCCCGTGCCAACAATGCGGCTGACCGGAATGGCGCCATTGAGTTGTGAGGCCACAGCACTGCTGTCACCTCCGGCGTAGAGGTCGCCCCAGGTGACGACGGAGCCGTCAAACCGCAGCGCCGCAAAGGCGCCATTGCTGGCGTACAGCTGCACCACCCGGGTGCTGCCGTCGAGTTGCGCGCTGACGCCGCTGATGTCGCCGCCATGGCTGTCGGAGCCCCAGGCGATGACCGAGCCGTTGGTGCGGACAGCGGCGAAGGCGCCCTGGTTACCCAGCACGGTGATGACGTCCTCAGTGCCGTTGAGTTCGGCGGCCACTTTGGCGGAGTTGCCCCCATACAGGTCATAGCCCCAGGTAATCACAGATCCGTCGGTTCGCAGAGCAGCAAACGCGCCGCCGGTGGAGCTGAGGCTGACCACGCCCAGCGCGCCGTTGAGCGAGTTGGCCACGGCGCTGCTGTCACCGCCAAAAATGCTGTTGCCCCAAGTAACGACAGAGCCGTCGGCTCGAAGGGCGGCCATGGCGGTCTGGGTAGCGCTGACGGCTGTGACGTCCAAAACGCCGTTGAGCTGGGTGGACACGCTGCTACTGTCCCCACCACTGCCGGCTGCTCCCCATGTGACCACCGACCCGTCAGCCCGCAGCGCGGCAAATGCACCTTGGCTGGAGAACACGCGGGATACGTCGATGGTGCCGTTCAGGCTGGTGGCCACGGCGGTGGAGTTTCCGCCAAAGCTGTCAAGCCCCCATGTCACCACGGAGCCGTCGGTGCGCAAGGCGGCAAAGGCCAGGCTGTTGGAATAAACCTTTGCCACAGGCACCGAGCCGTTGAGGGCATTGGCTACGGTGCTGATGTCACCGCCATAACGGCCGTCGCCCCAGGTGAGCACGGAGCCATCTTGACGCAGGGCGGCGAAGGCAAGTTTGGTAGCGGCAATGTCCGTCACGTCTATGACGCCGCTGATACCGCTGGCTACTGCTGCGCTGCTGCCCCCCGCATCAGCCTTGCCCCAGGTGATGACGGATCCGTCAGCCCTTAGCGCCGAAAAGGCCTGGGCGTTGGAGTAGATGCGGTTGACGCGAACAGATCCGTCAAGGAAAGCGGCCACCGCCGAGGTGTCGCCACCGCTCGCGCTATCTCCCCAGCTAACGACCGAGCCGTTTGCCTTGAGTGCGGCAAATGCGTACTGATTTTGGTATTCGGCTTCGGTGTGCCCCGGCAACACGAGCAGGGACGAGCTTGCCGACGCGACGGCACCGAGGCTGGAGGCGTTCGTTGCGGCCGCGTGCAAGGGCTGCTCTGGTTCGGCGGCAAGTGCCAATGCGGCGACAACGGGATCTTTGATGTAAGCGACGCCATAGCCGGTCCAGTTGGCGTCGGTGGCGTTTTTGTACAGGTCAAGCCAGAAATACTCCTTACCTTCGGACAGGTTATCTGTCTTGGTGGTGACGCTGATGGTCTGGCTGGTTTCGTTGGCTGCAAAGGTGACCGCCTGACGCGACAGTGCAAGGTAGTCACTGCCGCTTTGCGCCGTGCCATTGGAGGTGGCAACGTAGACGGTGGACGCTGTGCCGCTGGCGCTGCGGGTGATGGTGAAGGTGACTGCACCGCCTTCGGTGACCGGGTTGCTGGCGGTGGCGTTGGAGGTGACGCTGTAGGTGTAGCTGGCGACCGGCACGTCCTTGATGTAGGCCAGGCCATAAGTGGTCTCAGTGCTGTCGGTGTAGTTTTTATAAAGATCGAGCCAAAAGTACTCCGGGCTTTCGGTAGCGCTGTCGGTGAGGGTGTTGACAGTCACCGTCTTGCTGGTTTCATTGGCTCCAAATGTCACAGCTTGCAGGTTGATGGATGCAAAGTCCGAATCACCGGAGGCTGAGCCATCTGAGGTGGATACGTATACCGTGGACGCGGAGCCAATGCCGCTGCCACTGGCAATGCGGGTGATGGTGAAGGTGACATCGTTTCCTTCAATGACGGCGGCGGTGCTCGTGGCAGCATTCGAGCTAACCTCGTAGCTGTAACTGACGACCGGGATGTCCTTGATGTAGGCCGAGGCATAGGTGGCCCAGCTTGTGTCCGCATAATTTTTGTAAAGTTCAAGCCAGAAGTACTCGGTGGCTTCGGTCTTGTCATCCTGGTAAGTTGCAACCGTTACGGTCTTGGTGGTGTCATTGGCACCAAAGTCGATGGTCTGCCGGCTCAATGCGGCGAAATCCGAGCCGCCGAGCGCTGAACCGTTTGAGGTTGACACATACACCTTGGAGCGGTACAGGTTGAGCCAGAAGTACTCGTTGCCTTCTGTCAGGCTGTCCTGGTACGTGGCGACGGTAACTGCCTTGCTGGTTTCAGTGGCGCCAAAGGTGATGGCCTGCCGCGCCAGGGCCGCGTAGTCGCTTCCACCGGTGGCTGTGCCTGTGGCGGTACCCACGTAGACCGTGGAGGCCGTGCCGCTGCCGCTGCGCGTCACGGTGAATGTGACGCTGGCGCCTTCTGGCGCAGCGGTGGCCGCCGTGCCGGCGGATGATCCGATGGTGTAGTTGTACGACCCCACCAGGACGTCCTTGATGTAGGCGGTGGCGTACGTGCTGGCTGAAGCGTCGGTTTGGTTTTGGTAAAGACCCAGCCTGAAATACTCCACGGGCTCAAGCCACCAGTCCTCGTTGGCATCGACCTGCAGTGTCGCTATGGTCTGGTTGGCGCTGAAGGTCACCGGGGTCTTGTTGATCGGCACGTAGTCGGTGATGCCGGC